>JBCCBL010000030.1:0-15369 GCA_039034055.1 Verrucomicrobiota bacterium
GTCCCCCAGCTCCTCCTCCCGGATCTTCCGCATCGGCGGCTGCTGGTCTCCCGCCGGCGCCGGCGGCGACACGAGAGAGCCGTTCTTCTTCTTCTTCGTCGCTGCTGTCTTCGCAGCGGTGTCGTCGTCCTCAGTGGTGCCGCGGCCGAAGAGCGCCACCGCGCGGCGAAGGTGCGCGCGGCCGACGGGCGCCACGCCGAGCTGCACCGGCGGCTCCAGCCCGCCCAGCACGCGCACCGCCATCGCAACGCAAGCGCCGGCGCCGACGTCCGTCCGCGCCAAATTCGTCGACGAATTCTTGCGGGGGGTCGCCCCTGTGTTACCCTGTCTTGCCGGTCGCCGTGGCGGCGAGAGGGAGGGAGGACGCCCCCGAAAAGGCAACGTCGTACAGTATCCTGCTGGACAGGAAGATACCGAAGTTCTGACGACGACCCGGAGTCGTCGCTATGGCGGAAGCGCCGGCCGCGGCCATGCCGGAAGAAGCCCCGCCGAAGACGACGACAGTGCCGGAGGAAGCCGAGGAGCCTCCAACGAAGACGCTGCCGCCGCTCAAGGAGACGAAAGACCGCAAGAAGTCGTCAATGTGGTTCTCGTCGTCGTCGTCGCCGGCCATGACGACGCCGGCCGGTCCCGGCAAGAAGAAGGCGCCGAGCGCTTTGGAACTGGAGTCGGCGTCGTACATGGAGCGGTTCAACTCGGACAACGACGCGCGGCTGAAGGTGGCGCTCGCCGACGGCGCTCTCCGTCGCAGATCCGAATGAGTCTCCAAGCGAGGGTAGCCTTCTGATAGCCCAACACGGAGAAGGGTTTTATGTATACAGTGGACTTTCTTGGTTCCGGCAGCTTCCTGCAGGAGTTCCGGGAGCTTATCGAATTTTTGCAAACATCGTATCTTTAGGAAAGGCGAATAATGAGTGACTCGAATGACCAAATCCCGTGGAGAATGATTTACAGTGGAGTGCTGGTGTGGCTCGTTGCGGTGATTGTCTTCATGTATATATTTTCAAAAGTCTATTCATGAGCATTGTTGACTGGGTGGTCCTCTTTGGGACTGTGTTGGGTATTGTGTTTTACGGTGTTTGGGTCGGTAAACGTAACAACAACTTAAATACGTATATCCGTGGAGGGGACGACCTGAAATGGGGAACTATTGGCTTGTCGGTAATGGCAACACAGGCCTCCGCAATTACCTTCCTTTCCACTCCTGGACAAGGATACGAAGAAGGACTAGCGTTTGTGCAGAATTATCTGGGACTGCCGATTGCTCTGGTCATTATTTGTCTCTTTTTCATCCCGCTTTATTACAAATTGAATGTCTCTACGGCTTATGAGCTGTTGGGACAACGGTTTGACCAAAAGACTCGTCTTTTAGGAGCCGGACTGTTTTTGGTGCAACGTGGATTTGCCGCAGGAATTACAATCTATGCGCCTGCCATTATTGTTTCAACGCTCTTTGGTTGGGGTTTGAATACGACTATTTTAGTCACCGGAATTCTGGTAATTTTATATACTGTCTCCGGCGGAACACGCACGGTGAGCCTTACACAGAAATATCAAATGTTGGTGATCATCGTGGGTATGACTATTGCCTTCGGATACATCATTGCGGGCCTTCCAGATGATATTTCCTTGGGTGATGCTTTCTATTTAGCAGGTATTCAGGGGCGTATGGAAGCGATTAGTTTTTCACTGAATCCTGAGGAACGTTATACAATATGGACCGGATTACTAGGGGGCACTTTTCTCGCGTTGTCATATTTCGGGACAGACCAATCGCAGGTGCAGCGGTACCTCGCGGGAAGATCTTCAGTCGCGAGCCGTTTGGGTTTGATGTTCAATGCTGTATTCAAGATTCCAATGCAATTTGCAATACTCCTTCTCGGTGCATTGCTTTTTGTATTTTATCAATTTGCCGGTTCTCCGGTGTTCTTCAACGAGGCGGCCTTGGACGGCATCCCTGAGGAGCGACTGGAACAAATCGAGGCGGAATACGCTGCAGGACAGCAAACACGGATTCCACTCTTGCGCGAGATCTTGATTGAAAAAGCCGAATCGGGAGAGCCCTCGGCAGATACTCTAGGATACCTAGTTGGGGTAAACGCAGAACTCGAGAAACAGCGTGTTGCGGTTCAAGAAGAGATCAAGCGGGTAAATGCGAGCGCAGACACCGAGGACGCTGATTATGTGTTTCTGTCATTTGTTTTGGATAATCTACCGGTCGGGTTAGTGGGTTTATTGGTTGCAGTAATTTTCCTTGCCGCGATGTCCTCGACTGCTTCGGAGCTGAATGCTTTGGCTTCGACGACGATGGTGGATGGTTATCGAGCTTTGATCAAGAGGGACGAGAGTGAAACGCATTACGTATGGATCGCACGTGGACTCACCTTATTTTGGGGGATTCTCGCAATCGGCTTCGCGATGACTCTCACTCTTTTCGACAATCTCATTGAAGCGGTAAATATTATTGGATCTTTGTTTTATGGCGCGATTTTGGGGCTCTTTTTAATAGCGTTCTTTATTCGATGGGTGAAAGGCAGCGCGGCCTTCTGGGGAGGCGTTATCGCCGAGATACTCGTGCTTGCGCTGTTCTTTTCGGAAATTGATATCGGTTATCTATGGTTTAATATGATTGGTTGCGTGATTACTGTGATATTCTCAATTGTATTCCAACAGGTGTTTTTTGGTGGTCTGAAGGAGGCGAAATAGGTGGCCGCTTCTGAGCCAATTATCTGTTTCGGCCAGCAACCTTGTGGTTTTTTCCCACGGCGTTTCCTTTGGTCAAAGATTTTGACAGCCCAGCGCCTAAGATCTGAAATTGGCGGAAGGATTGTATTTTTCTACCATGACAGCGATCATGATCCTCGCGAGACGCAGACTTACGTAAGGGATCAGTCGGTGGGAGGTGAGCGGTGTTTGAATTTTAGTTTCAAAAACAAAATCCAAAAGAAATATTCACCCCTTTATGCAAAGGAATTGGTTGAGGGTTGGCAGTCGGACATGGCTCGCCAACTTCCAAAATTCGCGTCCAACTCGGTTTTGGGGATCTTCAAGGAGACGGTAGCTACGAATATCGCCGACTTTTGCCTGGAGATGTATGAGTCCCTGGGAATTTTGGAGGGAATTGAGGTAGTTCGTTCAAGTGATCCGGAATTTCGTTCGGAGGCTTGCGTCGTGAACGACTTTTTTGTGGATACCGATTATGAGGGTGAGTGGGTGCGTGCTCGAATTGCTGATAAAGGCAAGTTACAGCTTCACCGCGGTGGCGGTAAATTTATCGATTTATTGGCCAGGAGTTGGACTCCAGAGCATATCAGTCCGACGCGGGATAGCCGGCTGCTTTGGATGCAATCCGTGATTCATTGTACGCATTATGTTGCGGGTGCCGGAGAACTCCAGTATTTAAAAATGGAGGAGGCTCCGGAGGTTGAATTTGTGACCCGAGATCCAATCGACAATGCCTCCGCAGCCTATTTACCCGAAACGCTATGAGTAACCCTTTGACTATTTTGGCTCTTGGAGCACATCCCGATGATTTGGAATTTGGGTGTGGGGGCGTGTTGTTGAAGGCGAAGGCGAATGGAGCTATTATTCACGTGGTGTTGACATCCTATGGGGAATCGGGATCTGCGGGGACTCCCGAGCAGCGCAAGCAGGAGGCGGAGGATGCGGCGCGGCGGCTCGGGCATCTGAATGGGCCTGAGGTTTTGCATTTTGGAGGTGATGGTTTGCAGGTAGCTAGCAAAGAGAACGCGCTGAAGGTAGCGGAAATTATTCGCAGGCTAAAGCCGAGCCACATATTGGCTCCAAGTCTTGCGAAGAATCAGCATCCAGACCATTGGGTGGTTGGAGAAGTTGCCAGAGATGCTTGTCGCTTGGCCCGTTTTGGAGGATTGGATGCACTCTCGGAACTGCCGGTTCATCGGGTCAATGTAATGGCCTATTATAAAGTGACTTCTTCTGAAGAGTCGCAGTATGGAGAGCGCATTATTGTAGATGTTGGGGAGGTCTTTGAAGAGTGGCAAACGTTGATGAAATGCCATGTTTCCCAGGTTTCGAATCGTAATTATATCGATCTGGTCAATGCGCGTGCGCGCCAACTAGGGCTCTCTATCGGAGCAGAGTTTGCACAAGAATTATATTTGAACGATCCGATTGTCGTAGAGGATTTTCTAGATGTTCAACGAACGGCGCGATCATTTTAGAGATGAATCGACCTTTGAGAATTGGAGTAGTATGCTATCCGAGTATTGGAGGTAGTGGTATTTTAGCGACAAGCTTGGGGAGATTGTGTGCAGAAGCGGGTCACGATGTTCATTTCATATCCTATGAAAAACCGATTCGTTTGAACGAGCCACATCCACGAATTTTCTTTCATTTGGTTTCGGTTTCTGAGTATTCATTATTTAAATACTCAGACTACACGCTTCCGTTATCGGTGAAGATCGCCGATATTTCTGAAGAGTATGACTTGGATGTGCTGCACGTTCACTATGCTGTGCCGCATGCGACGGCGGCACTCTTGGCGCGGCAAATGCGTCCTGAGACTATGCGTCCAGCGGTGGTGACAACTTTGCATGGAACCGATACGACGTTGCTTGGGAAAGATCCACATTATATGCCGATCATTAAGCATTCGATGGAGCATTCTGATGGGGTGACAACAGTGTCGAAAAGCTTGAAGGCGCAGACGATAGAGACGTTTGATGTGAAACATCCAATTGAGGTGATATACAACTTTTATGACCCCGCACCGGTAAAGCGAGGTAAACGGGAAGTTCGGCAGGAGCTTGGGATTGCGGATACGGATGTGATGCTGCTGCACATGTCCAACCTGAGACCGGTCAAGCGGTTTGGTGATATTCTGAAGGCATTTTCGAGGTTGAGGAAATCCGAGGCAGTGAAACTGGTCGTGCTCGCAGGTGCTGAGCCCGATACTTACTTCCGTAAAGTGAGGGATCTTGGAATCGAGGATCGGGTAATTTTTCGTAGAAATATAGTTGAAATCGATGACTATTTAAATGCCTGTGATCTAGGTATTTACGCTTCTGAGCAAGAGAGTTTTGGTCTTAGTATTTTGGAGACGATGTGCTATGGGCACCCTGTAGTAGCGACGAATGCTGGGGGTATTCCCGAGGTGATCGTAGATGGTGAGACCGGCTTGCTCGTAGATGTTGGAGATATTGAAGCGATGGCGCAGTCGATACAGACGCTTGTCGATGACGCGATTTTGCGACAGGATATGGGCCGAAATGGAGCCGAACGAGCGGCCGCTTATTTTTCTGGAAGCCCGATTAGAGATCAGTATTTAAAATTATATTACAAAATGTGTGAACAGTATGTATAGATTTATATTGAGGATTTTGTTGGTGTGTTCGTGGACTTATTGCTCCCTTGGACTGGCCACTGAGGAAGCAGTTCCTCAAGATGAGAGTGTCTTGAGAGAGGCTTATGATCTTTTCCGCAAAGCTTCATTGGAGAGGCGAGTCTATCCCGTGAGAGCTGCTGCTAGGGCGGCTCGTGACTCTGCGGATTTAGGCGAATTGGATAGATATACGGAGCTAGAAGTTTTTGAGTATGCACAGCACCGAGCTGAACTCACCGATTTTGCTTTGTCGGTTTTAAAGGGTAGTTCGGCACTTGGGGTGAGTGCGAGTCGGTGGAGTGATTATCGTCTTGATGAGTTGGCTGCCGCTGTGAATTCATTTCAGGCACAATTTGCTGGTCACGACGATCTGCCGATGATGAGAGAAAGAATTCAGAGCCTTCAGCGGGTGGCAGTTGGAGCGAAGGCTCCCGAGGTGTCGGGGAAGAGTCCAGACGGTGAGACCATCGCCCTAAGTGATTTTAAAGGAAAATTTGTATTGCTCGATTTTTGGGCTGGGTGGTGTCCTCCGTGTCGTGTGGAGAATGCTAGATATGCAGATTTGTATTCCGAATATTCCGGGGTCAATTTTGAGATTTTAGCGGTGTCTCAGGATCGACGAGTTGATCAGTGGAAGCGGGCAATCGTTCAGGACGAGGCGGTTTGGAAGCACATTTCGGATGTTCAAGGCATGAAGAGCAGTCAGGCGACGGCTTATGCAGTCACTGCGCTTCCTGCTAGTTTTCTGATAGATCCGCAGGGCGTGATTATCGCGAAAGATTTGCGGGGTGAGGCACTGGCCGAGAAATTGGCCGAGGTCCTGGCAAATTAGCTATTAGATACGCGATCTTGATTGGAGATGAATCGAAATATCTTTTTCCAAAATAAGGGACTGAGATAAATAAGTTGACAGAATTGGAGTGGATATCGGCGTTAGGTCGTTTTTTAGACCATTTCTTGGAGGATTTGGGGCATCCGACTGAGGGTGTGTTTGAGGGAGGCTATGGAGAGTTTGGTTTCGGTGTTGTCGGTTCCGAAGAGGATTTTCCAGGAGGCCAAACGAGTCCAGCGCTCCTCGGGGACTGGCGTGGTTTTTTCGATGTCTGAGATTCCAGTAGAGCGTAAGAGGGTGTCTGATATGTGGACTGCAGCAGCGGTTTTTGCGAAGTTTGGGGCGCGTGACGGGGTGTTGTGGTAGCGGACTGCTTCGACGATTTCATCCGCCAGATTGTGTTTCTGTAAGTAGAACGCCCCGATCATCGCGTGGTCCCAGCCGCCGAGGAGTTCGCGTTCGTGCTTGCAAAATGCGATCGCTGATTCCGCGTGATGATCGATGAGTTGTTCGAATTCGTTTGGAAATACGTATGCCATGACGATTTTACCCACATTGTGGACGAGTCCGACGATGTAGTCGGTGTCGTCTTCGTAGATGGTATTCGTGAGTGAGAGAATTTCCCTGGTTAGGATGGCAGTTCCGATACTGTGTTGCCAGAGGCTGTCCCAAGATACACCGCTGAATTTTTGGTTCAGCTTGTTAAGCTCTTCAATGACTGGGGTAGCGAGGGTGAGTTCTCGGATTTGTCTTAGTCCTAGATAAAATACAGCTTCCTCGATGTTGTTGACCTTCCGATTTAGTCCGTAGAATACGGAATTTACGAGCTTGAGGAGTCTTGAGGTTAGGGATGGGTCGCGCCGTATGACTTCAGAAATTTGCGAGGTGACGGAGTCTTCGGCATACATCAGCTCATTGAGCGCTTCATTGATGCTGCTCAGGGACGCGAGTCTGGGACAATTGCTGATTTTGGCAATTATCTGCTCGTTGGTCCACTGAGTGACTGCGCTCAAACTTGAAGGAGGTTGATTATAAAACGAAGCAGCCGAGAACGCTGCCGAAAATTCGGGATGCGCTCTCGGCTGCTATGCAAATGGTGAGTTTTTGTTATGCCGATACGGGTGCTGATTTGGCTTCTTCAACTGAGTTGAAAATTCCCCAGTCTTTGGACTCTGCGTATCCTTTGCAGTCTTCGATGAGTTTTTCGTTGCCCGCGATGGTGATCCCGAGTCCGAGATCGTTACAGAGGTCTTGCGCCTGGATGAGTAGTTTTAGAGCGGCAGTGTCGAGCTTGGACATCTTGGTTCCGTCTATGATTACTTTGTTGAGTCCCGCGTCGACGGCCGATGATATCTGAGCTTTCAGATACAATGTTATCTCGTTTTGGACGTTGGCGGAGAGGTTCTCGGGTAGCTTGATGATGAAGAAACTACCGTCTTGTTTGAAATATTTTCCAGAGGTATCGAGGTTGATCGCTTTGCACAATTTGTTGTCGAGGTCCTCAAAGTCGATTGGCTTGGTGATAATCGCAGAAAATCCGTTTTGAGTGGCCTGCTGTTGTAGATGTGTTTCACTTTTCACCGCGAGTCCGAAGATCGGAATGTATTTGGTCTTCATGTTGGAGCGGAGAATTCTAAAGAGGGTGAAGGCCCCTTCGTCGGGTAGGGTGAGGCTGATCATGATCGTGTCAGGTTTGTTGTTTTGACAGTGATCAATTGCTTCTCCGGTCGAGGCGACCCCGGATACATTCCAGTTGGCGCCGTCGAGCCCGTTTGAAATTTGGTCAATAATCGCCGGTTTGTCGTCTACAACGAGGATGTAGCATGCATCATTGATGCTCTTTTGCTTGCTTTGTTTTTCCTCTTTGGGGCGTAGGTCAATGACCCGACCGGCTTTTTCGATCAGAGCTTCTTCTTTAAAGGGTTTTACGACGTAGTCACGGATACCAATCTTAGCGATTTTCATGACGTTCTCGCGTCCGGCTTCTGCGGTGAGCATGACAACGGGGATGCCTTTCAGATCCGGGTCAGACTTGAGTTTCGTTAACATCTCCACGCCATCCATTACGGGCATCGTGACGTCGAGTAGAATTAGATCCGGCTTTTCTTTGGCAGCAGCGGCTAGACCTTCGACTCCGTTACTCCCTTCAACAATTTCGACATCGTAGGTTTTGAAGGCCTTCTTTACAATCATTCGGACGGCTTTGGAATCGTCCACTGTTAGAATTTTGAGTCCCATTATAGCTCTCCTTATTTATCGGCAGGTTTCATCAAGAGATCGCAGGTGATTTCGTCTCCCATGGCTTTAAATTTGAATACGCGACGCATGACCTCTGAGGTGGTATCGACACTGAATTGTGATCCACGGAGGATGGACGGAATGGTGAGCCGGCAGTTGTAGCCCATATCGCAGAGACCGTTTTTAAAGGTCCCGGCAATCATATTTGCCATCTCTCCAAGTGCATCGTTTACGGTGCTGTCTGGCTCTTCGTCGAGTTCATCGGGTTCCATTCCGAGAAAGTTACAGGTGATGTCGCGGGCAACGGAATCGTGCATGTAGATGTAGAGCACGCCGTTGAGGCTTCCGATGAAGCCGACCATGCTGACTACTGCGGAATCGCTGGTGACGGGAGCTGCGCGGCCTTCGCCATCACTATTTGTTGGTTTTACCATCCAAGATTCTTCGAAGTTCAGATGGCATCCTGGCAGCATCGTTTCGAAAAATTTATCAACGGCACTTTGGACCATCGTGTCCAGCGTCTCGGGTGAAAAGGGTATCAGTGTATCCATAGTATGGTGAATGAAGTTAGCCAGTTGGCTTGCGAGCGGCGACCGATGTCGTTCCTGTTAGGATTAAATTCGTCGCGCCGTGGGTAGTACTTGATCGATAATTGTAACTTATTTGCGTTAATTTAGACCTCTGGGGCAGCGGCCTTGCGGTTCGGGATCAAGGAGCCTTTTACTTCTTGGACAATGTCGTGTGCTTCGAGTATTAGCTCCTGCATTTCAGCGTCGTCGAATTTGAAATAGTCGAGGGCCTCTTGCGATCCGAACACCGCCCAAGCGTCGCGGCCATAGTTGAGGCCGATGTTGGCGATGACGAAGTTCGCTAGATATATCAGGTGTGCGATCGCCGTGTGGGTATCCGCATTCTCTGGGGAATATTGATGAGCGACGGGGATGTAGATTTCTTCTGGGAAGCTCCAGCTTTCAAGTAGCTTGCCTGCGAGCTGGGCATGGTTGAATCCGAGAACAGATTCTTCGGCTTCGATAATGGTTAAACTGCGTTTGTTCTGGATTTCGTAAACGTGCTCGTAGGCTCCCTGGACTTTTTCGTTGATGATAAGCTTACCCATGGAGTGGAGGAGGCCGACGGTGTAGGCGGTTTCAGCTTCCAGGTCGAGGCGTTTGGCCAGGCTTTCCATAACGAGTCCGGTTGCCACAGAGTTCTCCCAGAGTTCACCGTCGTTGATGCTGAACTGCTCGACAGGTTTGTTGAGCGATTCTTTGCCACAGATAGTTGCGACGATCTTGTAGACTTCGCGCTGTCCGAGCCGATTTACGGCTGCCTCCAGGCTACCCGTCGTCAGGCCGTAGTAGCCTGAATTACAAATCTTGAGGACTTGAGCGGAGAGCGATGCATCGAGTTTGATGAGCGCAATGATGTCGTCGAGCGTTGCGTTATCGTCCCGTAGTAGATCCATCAATTGAGGGAGTATCTGTAGTGCGGGAGAAATCGAATCGATGTCCTTAATGATATCTTCGATTTTCATAGCAGGCTGTATTTCTTTGATTGGTTAGGCATCTTTAGTTTCACCGTCCCATCTTTCATGGATAGGTGAACTGTGCGGTTGTTGAGTCCGCCCACGCTTTCGGCTTGTGCTTTGAGCCCGAGTTTATCGAGGTAAGTCCGGATCGCCTCTTCGTTGCGCGCCCCGATTTTGAAAAAGTCGCTCTTTTGAATCACTGATGCGCCACCGGCGATCATGATTTTCAGGGAGGGTAGTTTGGCTCCGAGACCTTCCAACTCGCTGAAAAAGTATTTACATCCCGTATCGCAGAACATGGAGGGCCGGGCCCGTGCCTTGTCCGCAGACAGGGATGAATCTGGGAGCATGAAGTGGAGGATGCCTCCGACATAGGTGGAGGGATCGAAGGCGATGAGGCCGATACATGACCCAAGCGCGTATGTGCTGATGATTTGGCTGCGATTGTTGGATGCGGCCATGTCGCCAACACCAACAACGATGTGCTCTGTGAAGATTCCGACTAGTGATGGAGCGCCTGACACTTTGTTTTAAAGTTTTGGGATTTTAAATTGAGGATTGGTGGGCAGGTGAGTCAGTTGAGAAAGTCTGAGTGGGCATGGTTTAAAGAACCGAGAAGGCCGTTGAAGGCCGTTTCAGATGGTCTTGTATTTGGTGCAAGAGGTGAACCTTGGAGTAAATCGGTGAGTCTTGAGCGATCTGCATCGAATTCCCTTCTAAATCGGTAATTTTTAAGATTTGGGGCGAGTCTGTGCTCGGGCTTTCTTGGATGGACCACTCGCCGACGGTCAAAGGGGCTCGATCGCCAAATTGGCCTTTTTGTGACTGAAGGATGTCGATTTTCAAGCCTTGGGATATTTCTAGGAGTTCGCTGTTGGTGATAGCGGGATTCACCTCAAAAATTTCCTGTATGCTATGGGCGTTCTTTACTGAGTGAGCTTCCATTACTTTCGAGAATGGAGTGGTTTTTTGGCTCTGATTCAGCGTGGGACTTTGCGAGGCTGAGGCGGCGACTTCATTCAAAATGGAGCGTCCAGCGTTTACGATGAGGTTTGCGATAAGGCCGTGCATGATTGTCGGGGGATTTTAAAAGCTTTCGTGAACGACGACCTGATCGATATCGAGAAGTGAGATGAGGTTGCCTTTTGTTTTTGCGAGGCCGATGACTTGGGCAGTGGTCCGGGTGTTTCCGACTGCTGGGTCGGATTCAAAGTCTTCCTCTCTGATGCGCATCACTTCGTCGACCGCGTCGACGATGAGTCCGGCGGTCGATTCTTGTTGTTCGTTGTCTTGAACCATGACGACAACGATACAAGTGCGCTCATCAAATGTCTCTTTGCCCAAAGCGAATTTCAGCCGCATATCAATGACCGGGATTACCTTCCCACGCAGGTTCATGATGCCTCTTACATAATCTGGTTTGTGAGGCACTGGGGTAATTTGCTGCATTCGGATGATCTCGCGAATGTTCTTTACCGAGATCCCATACATTTCCACTCCAAGGCGAAAACTGAGGTATTTCCCTGGTTGGAAGGTTTGTGTGGTGGACTTAAAGGTGTTGGGCTCTTCGAGGATCGCTGCCATGATCTGAATCTCTACGATTAGACTGTGGAGTGAAAGTCGGTTGGTGGTGGTGGGTCTTTATCCGCTTTTGTCTAAAAGTGCCGGTCTTTGAGCTGTGTTTCTTGCCAAGGGTTTGGGGGCTCTTAGGCTGCTCGCATGGCTAAGACCTTTGAATTAATTTCCGACGAACTGAAAGCGTGGGTATCTGCGCAACCGATGTTTTTTGTGGCATCCGCACCGATTGATGCTGCGGGATTGGTAAATTGCTCGCCAAAGGGTTTGGACTCATTGCGAATCCTTGGGCCGAAGACCGTGGCATATCTCGATTTGACCGGTAGTGGAGCGGAAACTGCGGCACACGTACGTGAGAATGGACGCCTAGTTATTATGCTCTGTGCGTTTTCGGGCCCACCGAGGATTGTACGCTTTCATGGAACCGCGCGGGCTGTTTTCCCTGGGGATTCAGAATGGGATGAGGTCTCGTCCGCTTTCTCGGATACTCCAGGCGCTCGTGCGATTTTTGTCCTGGAAGCCAAGCGTATCTCCGACAGTTGTGGCTATGCGGTGCCGGAAATGGATTATAAGGGACAGCGTGACACCCTTATAAAATGGGCCGAGCGTAAGGGAAGCGATGGCATTGAAAGGTATCAGAATGAGAAAAACGCACAGAGTCTCGATGGATTACCAGCAGTGCCATGATTGCTAGTCAAAACGATGATTCTATTCACATTTAACGGAGCCGGATTTCAGACGTTCCGGCGAATGCCAAGCTTTCTCGAGTTTTCTTTCTTCCATGGGGAACAATCTGTGAAGCCTTGTCTCCCACACTCATATGAAGCCGTTAACTTCCATGATTTCCATTTTCATCGCAGTGCTGGTTTTTGCCAGCGCCGCTTCAGGAGAATCTGTAGATAAAACTGACTCTGAGACTGTTTCGATCGAATATGTGGATCCAGAGAAATTCACGGACCTTGAATCTACCTCATCTACCAAAAAGAATACGCGTGCTGATTTTGCCAGGTCGATCAGTAAGGAGTTGACCCGGCGATTGAGAGCCTCTTTCGGTGAAGACGCACGTCTTGATTTGGTAATTACGGACGTTGACCTTGCAGGGCGCATCAATCCGGCGAGCTTTCATGATGTTCGAGTGCTCCGAGAGGTTTGGCCTCCGAAGATGGAGTTCTCTTATAAGCTTACTGATGCAGATGGCACTGTGATTTCAGAAGGAGAAAAACGACTCGTCGATCTTGGGTATTTGGGTTTTTCCATATCTGGAAGCCGGCATGATCGTTTTCATTATGAACGAGAAATGGTCAAAGATTGGCTGCGCGGGTTGAAAAGGGAACTCACGAGCTAAGTTCTCCGCAAAATCTTACAGGAGATCCTGCCGAAATTTTGTAGATGGTATGCGCAGGATTTGGTTGGGTGAGGAGACCTTTGATCGGAGTCTGAGCATACGAAGCTGAAGCGACTGCATCACGCGCGTTTTTCACGATTATTCGTGAGCGCTGTTGTGGAGCGTCCGCATGTGTCTTCGGGCATGATCAGGGCTGAGAGGCGATAAAATAGGTATAATACCGTATTCATATCACCATTTTTTTGACGTATTTTGAGAGCCTCAGCCCATTCTGGGATATGAGATTCTAACCAAGCCTAGCCATTAACTGCCCCAAATTTATGTTCCGGAAGCCAGCGTTTTTACTTTTCGCAACGACCTTTTCAATTACAGCAAGCATTTTTGCGAATCCAGAAGTGGAAAGACCCACCGTCACCTTAAAATACGAGAATGCAGAAAGCTTCTCTGACTTCGAAAGCCATGGTGGAAACTCTTCAAAAGAATCTTTCCACGGCGTGGTCTCGAGCGAGTTAGCGCGTTTCATAAAATCATCATTTGCCGGGGAATTCTTTATCACCCTGACGTTTAAAGATATAGATCTTGCTGGCCGCATGCAGAAACTCGCAGGTGTGGAGATCCGCGGTCTGAAATCCGTTTCTCCGGCCAAAATGCAGTTTGTTTATCAGTTGAGAGACAGCGATGGAACGGTCATCATGACTGGAGAAGAACGTCTCATTGATACGAGTTTTCTTTCGCTGCAAAAGCAGTCGCGCGGAAAGGGAGCCTTCGGACCGGAGAGTGGAATGCTCACAGAATGGCTCAACCGCCTCGACATTTCGCCAACGGGTCCCGGATTGATGACCGCGGGTCCGGCTCCGGTCGATTCCAAGTCGGAAGTCTAGCCGTATTGCAATCATTAGTCGACAAGGCTGGCCTGCATTACCGCTTCTAAAGGTTCCGAGCAAGGATTGTCGCCGCTCAAAACGAGTGTTGAATCGTCGCTTTGTTTTGAGGGATTCCAGACATTTGGGAACCGCGTGGAGATGCACTTAAGCGAATAGACTCCCTATCAGCCGAACGACTTTTTCTTTTGACCCTTTTGTGGAAGGCACCTTTATTTCTGCGCCTTACGCCATTAAACCTCCACAAATTACACGATTATGCCTTTTGGATTAATGTTTTCCGGGCAAGGCGCCCAAGCTGTTGGAATGGGCCATTCCCTATACAAGAGTTCAGCCATTGCCCGTGAGTTATACGACCACGCTAACGAAGTCTTGGGCTTTGATCTCAAGGAAGCCTCATTTTACGGCCCCGAGGAAACTTTGACGGAAACACGCGTTTGCCAACCTGCGTTATTCTTGCAGGGCTATGCGACTGTCGAGATCCTGAAACACCTGGGTAAAGTGGAGCAACCATCCTGCTGCCTAGGTTTGTCTTTGGGTGAACTCACGGCGCTTTCGACGGCCGGGGTGTTTGATTTTGCGACGGGGCTCCAGCTCGTGGAGGCACGGGGTCGCTTAATGCAGGAGGCCTGTGATGAGACCGCGGGTGGAATGGTTGTGCTAATCGGAGGTGAGCGAGCCAGCGCATTTGAACTGGCAAACGAGGCCGATTTGGACGTCGCCAACCTGAATTGCCCGGGCCAGATCGTGCTTTCGGGCGAAAAGGCCAACATCCCTTTTGTCTTGGAGCATGCTAAAAGTAAGGGCTTCAAAATGGCGAAGGAACTGAACGTCGCCGGTGCCTACCACAGCCGCTTGATGCAAAGCGCCGCCGAAGCGTATGAATCCGTACTGGCGCCAATCGAATTTAAAGCACCCGTTTGCCCAGTTTACACCAATACAACTGGCAAACAGATATCGGAGCCCGAAGCGATAAAAGCTGCCCTTGTGAAGCAGATCACCGGGTCCGTCTATTATGAAGACTGCATGCGTAACGCCGTTAACGATACCCAAACGATGCAATATCTGGAGTGCGGGCCTGGTGGAATTCTGGCCGGCCTGGCGAAGAGAACGGATCGTAAGATAGAGGTGCGCTCGCTTGGGGAATACGTCGATATCACGTCGAAGACCGGGGAGACAAGAATCCCGCTAAAAAACGCATAGGCAATCCTGACGCTGTTGGCGTCGTCCTCCGAATTCGCTTTTAAAAAAAGCTTGTTGCACGATTTGCCAATTTCGCGTGTCTTTCACTGTTTCGCGAGATATATCCCGCATGCCTGACCTTAAATACACCCGTAATTTCTGTATCATTGCCCACGTCGATCACGGAAAGACAACCTTGTCTGATCGACTGCTAGAAAGCACTGAAACAGTCATGAAGCGTGAGATGAAGGACCAACTTCTCGATTCAATGGATTTGGAGCGGGAGCGTGGGATCACGATCAAGAGTCACCCGGTATCGATGTTGTATCGGAGCGATTCGAAACAAGAATTTCTGTTTAATCTGATCGATACTCCGGGACACGTCGATTTCGCATATGAGGTTTCGCGTAGTTTGGCTGCATGTGA
>JBCCBL010000031.1:0-15335 GCA_039034055.1 Verrucomicrobiota bacterium
GGGTTGTGTCATTTCCATTAGTGAGATTTTATGAACTCACGAGAAGGTATGGTATTGATATTTCAGTAGGCATTCGGCAAAGGCAAAAAAACTCTCTAGATAATCTGGAGTTTGGTCTCCGTCGTTATCTTCGGGTATCAAAGAGCCGGTGGCAGAACCATCGGGATGAGCATAGAACTCCAAAGGATTGCTAACGATCATGTACCCATCATCACCTTCGATTACCGCATGAATGACATACCAGCCGGGGCCATAGTGTATTTCCTTAGGAATCGCTTGTAGCGGATCTGTATGAATTAGTTGTCCGTTCCGATACAGTCGCCATCTAACGCTTTCAAAGCCCTCTGTTGCTGGAGAAAATTCTGTGTGAATAATCAAATCCTCGTCGATTTTGAGGCTAATAGGATTCTCAACCTTTTGAGGTCCTTCGTATATGTCTGCAAGGTGTCCCGATGGCGATAAATTGAATCCGTAAAATAGGAGGCCTTGTTCGTTTGGCCAAAAATGGTTTGGGTCCGAGACAGATTCTACTTGCTCTGCCACGAGTCTTTTATCCGTCGATTTAATTTCTACTTGATGGAGAGGAAAACAGTGTTGATAGCCGATAGGAGACACAATTTTGTGAGCGACGATATAGGTATCGGGGAAAAACTTAGAATATGCGATTTGGCTATTGAGGGCTCTACCGCTTGTGAGAATTCTATATCCTCTATGGTAGTATTCTATCGTCGACTTCTCTGCGTCAGCGTAATCATTGATTGAAAATGAAGTGATATGCTTGGACTTATTGGTTTCGATTGAGGTCTTCGGCCAGAACGCGTTATGGCTAGACTTGAATGCCTTGAATCTTTCATAGCTTCGCATCCAATGATCTGGCCAGTTCGTCGAATCGCTCGCCATTACTTCGCCGGCGACTAAACAGAGCAGTAGCAGATAGAGGAATTTCATCAACGATCCCTGAGTCGAGTGCTGCGGGTGTTCGACGAAATTTCCTTTCTTAGAGCCTGTAGTTCCGATAATATGACGCTTAGATCGTCAGAAACTAAATTGGGTTCTCCTTCTTTTAAATCCAGTAGTTCTTTCTCTGCTAATGATATGGGTGCAAGCTTTGATCCTGTTATAGAAAGGATTGAGCGGAGTTCTACGAGCGCCAGCGCATCATCTCCTGATGCCTTGAAGCGTCTAGCGACGATGAGGCCATTGACGATCGCCTTGTCACTATAAAGCCATGACGGTTGTCTGCGATTTGGGTATAGGGCAATTGAAAAAAGATCGAGGGTCCTTTTCACCATTTCCCAGTCCTCTGATTCGATTTGTTTCTTTATTAATTTTTCTAAGAAGACTGTCATAGGTTCGTCTTCGGATTTTCTGAACTCTGGCGATATTTTCTGGATTTCTGAATCTAGAAAGTCATTTGCAAGCATTTGTATCAAGTTTTTTAGTGCTGAAGGTAGACTGGCAGAGGCGGAAGAACTTTGTAGATAAATCTGTGTAGATATATGGTCCCCGGCTTTAAATGCTTCAAATGAATCATCAAATTGTTTTGCAGAGCTATATCCCCATCCTTTGTAGGAGCCCTGAGTTCCAATCACGAGTTCGATTTCACTGATTAGAGGTTTAAGTTCTTCAGGGGTTCTTACCGAGTCGAGCTTGTTTACCAGCAGAGCGCGCGCATCAGAGGCATCAGCGTTGATTGGAAGCTGGCTAATTTTAGATTGAATCTCACTTGTGCTGAGGAGTGGATATTCGTTGCTCCTTAGTAACTGTTCAAGGCTCTTGCGTGCCGATGCGAAACGCTCCTTTTGGGTGAAATCCAAATATTCCAACCAGATGGCAAGGGTCTCCATAGATCCTCGGAGTTTATCTTGCCCACGGGCCTGGCTTGTATTTTTGTGCCTGCGATTTTTCATTTCCAAACTCGCTCCTTTGACGAGCAAGTGTTCGAGGGAAGTCACAGATTCGTTTTGCATACAAGCATTGCGAGCTTGCTGGGAAAATTCATTGATTTCTCTTATCCGGTTTTCTTCCTGTTCATTGATTTTTTTCGTAGCGAGACTTTCTAGTGCTACTTTTGTTTTTGACCATGCTTCTATGTATTCACTAGGCAGGTACGATTGGTTCATCTTATTCGCGCTCTCTAGCAGCCCTTGCCAGTTTTCACTTTCATACTCCAAAATGATTTGGGTGAGTGCCCTCCCTAGCCGTTGCGTTATTTCTGTTTGTTGTCTGATCCTGAAATCGCTCTTGGAAGTCGCTTCGGAAACGGCGAGACTCTCTTCAAGCCGTTCAATTTCTTCGAGAAATAAGTAGGGCATCGCGGCAGCATCCTGGGAATCAATCAAAAAATTCTCCCGGATTCCAATGGGTGCCCGCGGTGAGTTTTCCTCTGCACGCGAGGATTGGTTTGTAGTTGAAAATCCGACAATTCCTAACAATAGTACCGGGGAGACAGCAAAGATCTTATGATTCCTCATTTGACGGAATTTGGCCGAACGAACCTATTGTGAAAAGAAAAATTGTTTGTTTAAAATAAGCTAAACTCGAATTGTCCTAATCTTAATTATTTGGCGGTGCGGTTAACTGCTTCCTCTGATGAATGGGGCAGGCTGAGGATTGCTAAGAACTTCGGTTTGGTGTTTCTAGGTTGTTTTACAGCATTGGCCGAATCATCATTTGAGTTTAATGCGACGAGGCTAAAGAGTGCTTGATTGAGCCTAAGCCCCAAGCCCTAGGCCGCTTTCATGACGAGTTTGAGGCCTTTTTCGAGTTGGGTGAGTTGGTCGGGGCGGCCGGTGCTGATGCGGAGGTAGTTTTGTCCGTAGTAGTTGCGGGGGCTGATTTTAACTTGGCTGCTGTAGAGGATGCCGTCGGCGAGGGCTTTGCTGTTCATGGGAACGGGGACCAGGACGAAGCCTCCTTGGGAGGGGATGGGTTCGAGGCCTTGATCCCGTAGGATTGCCATGATGTGTTGGCGGGCTTGCGCGTTTTGTTTCTCGACCGTCTGTATGTGAGTGGTGTCTTCGTAGGCGGCCAGGGCCGCTTCGATGGAGAGGCGGGACGCGCCGCAGCCGATTCCGGTCACGTAGTGAGAGCCCACGCCTTTGGCGAGTTCGGGGGTTGCGACGGCGTATCCGACACGCATGCCTCCGAGCCCAAATCCCTTCGAAAAAGTCCTGGTTATGACGATGGGATAGCCTTCTTTGACGAGCGGAATCATGCTGAGCGCAGCCGAATCCCCGGCGTAGTCGATGTAGGCTTCGTCGACGACGATAGGACACTTTTCGCTCATTTCGATGCAGAAGGCTCGGAGTTCTGCTGGGGGCAGGAGGGCTCCGGTTGGGTTCTCTGGATTGCAGATGTAAATGAGCCCGGTTTGGTCGGTGACGGCGTCCTTGAGGGCATTGAGATCGATTCCATGCATCGCATTGTGACGGACCTTTTTTAGGTTTGAGCCGACCTTTTCGGCCATCATGCTCATGATGTGAAAGCTGGGGTCAGCGCTGACTATTTCGATATTTTTTAGGCCAAAGTAATATCCGGCGCCGTATAAAATGTCCGCGGAGCCGGCGCCAATCAGGATGTTTTCTTTGGTCAACCCGTTGCGTTGGGCGATTGCTTGGGTAAGGGCGGCCCGGGGGATGTCTGGATATTCGTGAGAGAGGGTCGCGGCCTTTATGATGGCGGCCTTCACTTTGGGTGAGGGGCCGAATTGATTCTCGTTGATGCTGAGATTGGTGTATGGGTAGCCACTCTGCGGAGCGGATGAAGTCTCTTGGCCCCGGAGGCTTTGGTGGGCGAGGGAAGCGCTGGCGAGTAGGCCAGTGCCGGACAGTTTTAGCCAGTGGCGACGGTTGATATTGGGCATGCTGGAGATGGAGCATCAAGTGTTCCTCGAACCCGTAAATTCTGTATTTGGATGTGGCATTTTGAATGCTCGTGAATGACGTTCATCACTTTAATGATCAGGATTGAGGATTCAGGGGGCTGGCGTTTGATCACGCACAAGGACCATGCAAAGCTCGCTGGAGCTTTCGCACGCGCTTGGGATGTTGAGCGCTTTGAGTTTCCGGATCCGCGCGATTCGGTGTTGCTGGGTATTTCGAGTCATGATGATTCTTGGGAGGGGCCCGATAGCCATCCGTCCGTTGCCGCGGATGGCACCCCGAGTGCATTTTCGAAAGAACTGGTGGGCAGCTATGACGCCTTTGAGAATATTGATTTACCGGCCTATCTGGAGGTGCGGCGAATGGCAACGGAGGCATGTGCGGAGGAGGACCCATTTGCGGCGAGAATGATATCGATGCATACGGTGAGTTTGCTTACGGAGCATGCGGATTTGTCGACGCTCTCGGAGGATCAGAGACCGATTCATGCTGCATTCGTGGAGAGCCAGCGCGCTCGGCAGAGGGAATTGACAGCGGATTGTGCAATGATCCCCTCTTTATCAGGCCATGCATCTGAGGAAAATTTTCAGGCTGCATTTAGGCTTCTGCAGGCTTGCGATAGCCTGTCCCTTTATTGCTGCGCTCTGTTTCCAGAGGTGGGGGCGTTGCAGCACCGCCATCCTTTGATAGATTCTGGGGAATCGGTTCAGATCGTTTATGAGCCCGTAAGTGAGGGTATTTATGCGCTATCACCGTTTCCCTTTGTCGGAGATTCCATGGAATTTGAGATCCCGTGTATCGATATTCAAGGGGTGAACTTTGACTCGTCTGAAAGTCTGAGGTCAGCTTTCAATCAGGGAAAATCTGGATATATTCATGTAACCCTCACCTCGAAATAAGAGCTTTTAACCATGCCTAGACTCATCCCCCTCTCTGCCGCCCTTTTACTTTCACTTTTTTTGGGCTGTATGAGCCCTTCGGAGGATAAAGAACTTGTGCCCGTTGTCATGCATTTGGACTGGAAGTTCAATGTGCAGTTTGCCGGCCTTTACCAGGCTGTGGAGCAGGGATTTTTTGCTGAAGAAGGCTTGGCGGTGGAACTGCGGGAAGTCCCGGAGGATTATGATATATTTTCGCCGATAATGGATGGGCCCGGTCTTCGATTTGGGTGCTCTGAGGGGAATCGGATTCTTGAGGAGCGGGTCAATGGCATGCCGATCGTGGCCCTCTCGACGATGTTTCAGGGTTCACCGATGGGATGGATTTCCTTGGAGTCAACGGGGGTTGAGTCGGTTGCAGATTTCCGCGGCAAGACGATCGGTGTGCATACCGATGGGGTTCGGGTAATCGAACTCGCGCTTCGGAAGAGTGGATTGTCTGATGTGCCTTTTGAGACTTTCAAGGTGGGTCATAGTCCGGAGGCGCTTTTGTCGGGAAAGGCGGACTTGGTCCAGGGCTATGTGCTCGATGAATTTGTTAAGTATCGGAAGTTGGCCCCCGAGCCCCTGCGCATGGTGATGGCCAAAGATAATGGATACAGCTCCTATTCTCAAGTGGTGTATGCTCGTGAAGATACACTGACGCGATTTCCCGAAGAGACCCGCGGATTTTTGAGAGCCCTCAAGAAGGGTTGGGAGTATGTTGACCAAAATCGTGTGGAAACGGTCGATTTGGTGCTGAGTGAATACAGCCCAGATCTGGATCGAGACTACCAGCTTGAGTCGCTCGACGAGGTTATGAAACTGGTCAAACCAGGGGATCAGGATGCTTTGGCTTTGATGGATCGTGTCGTCTGGGAGGATATGATGCAGGAGTTTATCACCGAGGGGATTTTCGATGGACCCGCCGATCTCGATGCTCTTTTAAGAACTGAATTCAATCCATGATTTGCTATAAACGGGCTAAGGTTCCGACCGCGTGTCTGCCTGGAACGTTGGTATCAAACGTCGATTACGACGCTGACCTCGATCCGGCATTGACGGTGGACATATGGGTGGTGGATCGAACCATTGCGAAGGTGACCTTGAGCGAATCAGAGCCGGTTGATAGCGGAGTCAAGGTCGTGGATCTTGGCGGCCACTTCGTTTGGCCGGGAATGGTCGATGCACACATGCATTTGGATAAAGCCCATACCTGGAATCGTGCGCCCAATCGACGGGGCGAATTTTGGGACGCCATTGAGTTGCTCACTGCCGATAAGGAACACTGGTCTGAGGAAGATGTGTATCGTCGAGCAAATTACACTTTGGAGTGTGCGTGGCAACATGGTGTTTCGGCAATTCGTACGCACCTGGATACGAGCGCGGATTTTGGTGCGAGTAGCCATCATGTCATCGCGAAGTTGCGTTCGGAATGGGCAGATCGGATTGCAATCCAGACGGTGTGCCTAACCGGAGTGGAAGATTTTGTTGATTTGGGATTTGCAGACCAGATGGGTCAACTGCTTGTCGAAACAGGTGGCACCGCGATTGGGGGTATGCCGCAAATGTCGGACACTCTGGATGCGGAGTTGGATGCTTTGTTTGAAACCGCAAAACGTTTTCAACTGCCGGTGGATTTGCATGTCGATGAGTCGGGTGACCCGAGCGCGGAATGCCTCAAACACGTGGCCCTCGCGGTGATGCGAAATGAGTTTACACTGCCGGTTACGTGCGGTCATTGTTGTAGTCTCGCGGTTCAGTCGCCTGAGAGGCAAAAGGCGACCCTGAAGCTGGTAGCCGAAGCGGGGATACACGTGATTTCGCTCCCGATGTGTAATCTCTTTCTTCAAGATAGGATGCGGGAGAATAAGGAGCGCCAGGAGGCGTTGGGTATTGAGGGCCCGGGCACGCCTTTTTGGAGAGGCATCACCTTGGTGCAGGAGCTTCAGCAGTCGGGAGTGTTGGTGGCGGCGGCTAGCGACAATGTTCGCGATGCCTTTTATGCATTCGGAGACGGAGATACCTTTGAGTCTTATATTACGATGTTGAGGGCGGGTCACTTAGATCTGTGCTTGGAACAGTCTCCGGCTTTTGTGACGACTCATGCGGCCGACATCATGGGTTTGGATCAGGTCGGACGGATTGAGTCGGGGGCCGTTGCGAATCTGGTCGTCTTTGACGGAATCAAGAACTTCAGCCAATTGCTTAGTAGAACCGGTGCTTCACGGACGCGGATATTTGGCAAGGATATGTGGTCGCGTGCGCTGCCGGATTACCCCGATTTTTGAGGAATTCAAGAGACGGGTTGGGTGAAAAGTCTTCGCGGCCGGTTCGGGGTGATCAGCCCGTGGTTCCGACCCCATGAAGTGGCCATAACAAAATATCTTGATGCGTTGATACTTTAATCTTGTTCGCTAGAGGCTCTTTTGCAGATTCAAGGAGCCGCAGCGCCAATCTACTTGAGACCTTTGTGAAATCACCCATTCAGCTCCTTTCTTTCCTTACTTGCGATGGTGTCCACGTTGACCCGATTACGGGTAAGCAGACGATCCTGGGCGTTTTCTCGAATCTGCGCGCTGCGAAATTCCCGGCAGTCCACCCGCGGATGATTTGGTTTTTGAGCATCACAGACGTTCCGGTCGGTAAACATAACCTGAAGGTTATGATGGGGCTCGCGATCGAGGAGCCTAAGACGATCATTGACCGGGAGTTTGAATCGCGAAATCCGGCGCACCGGTTGAACCTTGTGAACGACATTCAGAAACTGAAATTCGACAAGCCCGGGGATTACACGATTAACATCGAAGTCGATGATCAAACCCTCTTAGTGACCTCTTTCGCTATCACTCAATAAGTTAAGAACACCCTTCATGTCTTCCGTTGTAATTGTTGGATCCGTAGCTTTTGACAATATCGTCACTCCATTCGCGCGCGGGGAGTTTTTGCTCGGAGGATCGGCTTCGTATGCAAGTATCGCGGCCTCCTATTTTGCTCCGGCTCGGTTGGTAGCCAATGTGGGTAAGGACTTCGAGGAGCGCTTCTTGGAGCGTTTTCGCAAGCGCAACATTTGCCTGAAGGGATTGCAGATCGACCCTGCGGGTGAGACCTTTTTTTGGGCTGGCAAGTATCATGAGAATTTTGACCAGCGCGACACTCTGGAAACTCGGTTAAATGTCCTGGAGCACTTTCGTCCCGATCTTCCAGAGGATTATCGGACCACTCCCTTCGCATTGCTTGCGAATATCGGACCGGATCTACAAGTCCACCTTCTCGACGAGATGGACCCGGCGACGAAGCCTTTTGTGGTGGCGGACACCATGAATCTGTGGATCGACATCATGCGCGCGAAATTGATGGAGATGATCGCTCGCGTTGACTTGTTGGTGCTCAACGACGAGGAGTCGGAAATGCTCACCGAAGAACGCAATGTCTACAAGGCAGGTGCGGCCCTGCGTGATCTTGGCCCAAAGTTTGTGATTATAAAAAAGGGATCTCATGGAGCGATTTTATTCGGCCCAGAGGGGAAACTATTCGCGATGCCGGCATACCCAGTGGAGGACTTGCAAGATCCGACCGGTGCCGGAGATTCGTTTGTCGGTGCTTTGACCGGGTTTTTGGCCAGTAAGAATGCTACCGATTTCGACTCGATCAAGCAGGCTATGATTTACGCGACAGTGACTGCGAGTTTCACGGTTGAGGCGTTTTCTTGTGATTCTTTGGAATCAGCGGGTCGCGAGGGTATCGACACCCGGGCAGCGCGTCTGCGCGAAATCATTGAGGTCGAGTAGTCCGCCATTTGTTTTGAAGTCAAGATTGGGGCAGATCTGTTCATGCGTGAAAATTGCCTCTGAAGGCGCGGGCTAGTGAGTCCTGCGCAGGTCCTTTCAGGGCACACGTCTGAGGCGCATCGACAAATGGTATATCACTTGCTTTTCGACTCGGGCCCCAGTCTCAAAGCTTTGGCTTTTAACTAACACTACAAACATGACAAAAAACTCAAAACGAACAATATGGAGCGCCTGTGCACTTGTCACGGGCTTGGCTTCCTCCCTCGTCGGCCAGGAACAGGGCGATGTCTTGGAACTCGAAGCCTTCATTGCTGAACAAACTGCAAATGAACCGGTGGATTCCCTCCTTCCAACTGATCAGGTGGTCAGTGGTGCTTTTATGGATGGGATGTCGCTATTCGAAACCCCGCGTGCGGTTTCGGTTTTGAGTCCGGAGTTGCTCGATCAATTCGGAATTTCTGACTTCAAAGACCTTTCAAAGTTCGGTGCTTCAACCGAGCGGGTAAATTTTTATGGCATCGCGGGAGCCCCGGTTCTGCGTGGATGGCAAGGCGGTATCTATTATAATGGTATGCTGCGCGCATTCCAAAGAAATGAGATGCCGACTTCGTTTGGTGCTTTGGATGCGATGGAAATTGTCAAAGGTGCGGCTCCGGCTCACTTGATTCCATCTCACGTAGGGGGTTATGTGAACATGGTTCCCAAAGCTCCTTATTTTGATGAGTTTAGAGGATCACTCGAGGTCGAAGCTGGAACCTATGACCACTTGAAAGCTCAGCTCGATATCGGTGGGCCCGTCTTAATCGCAGACAGCATACCGGCAGCTTATCGCGTTTCGATTACTGCGCAGAACTCCGATAGCTATTATGATGATGTTTCAAACGACTTCGTCTCGGTGTATGCCTCGGCAAAGATGCAGCTTTCTGAAAGCACGATGCTGACCTTTGGGGGTGAGTTCTTCGACTATAAGTCTAATGAGAATGCCGGCTGGAACCGCCCTACGCAGAATCTGATCGATAACAACCAGTATGTCATCGGTGAGCCATTGAGCTTGGTGCGCAGCGACATTGAGGTCGCAGATCGGTTCTGGATCGATTATACGGTATTTCCTTTCAATGTCGGGAGTGATGATTCTCCTGCGTTCCTTCTTTCCGAACAGCAGCGCGGGTGGTTTCGCTCTTTGCTCCTCCCTGCTGATGTTGTGAATGGAGCGGTTTCGGCTGGAACGATCACTGCGGCTCAACGCGATGCGATGCTTGATCTGAGTGACGCGGCGACTCGAGCGACGATCTATGATGGTCTTCCCGGTGACATCGTCCAATCCACTTCAGGTTTCTTGTACACCCCAGATTATTTCACGGCTGGAGGTGAAGTCTTCACCACAGAAATTGATGGTAATGAAGTGCTTGCGGATCCAACTGACTTCGCTGACTCGCAAGACTTTATTTTCTTCGTCGATCTCGAGCATTCTGTCACTCCTGACTCTGGAATCGACTTTGACCTCCTTGTCGAGTCCCTAGAGACGGATAAATTCTCGTCATACGGCTATGCCATCAAGACCGAACAGGATGTCATTGATGCTCGGGTCTCTGTAGATCATTCCTTTGTAGGTGATGTGATCAGCGTGGATGTCCTGTATGGCGGACAAATTCGCTACACTGAAGCGCAACAGTTACAGGATTTCTGGACGGAGCCGTTCGCACGCCGCGACATTTCGCTCTCTGGAATCTCCGACAACTCTCAAATTCTTTCCGGAGCGGACGTCGATCCACAGACTGGAAACAATTTCTGGGGTGGAGGCTTCGGAGCAGGAGCGCCTGCTGGACATGCGGTGGCCTCTGAACTGACTCAACTTGGAGCCTTTGCGATGGCTAACATTAAGTTTGGTGAGAAAATTGGACTGATTGCGAGCGCGCGTGTTGATGATTTCGACATGACTGCGACGGTTCCAGATGGTCCTACTGACATTGCGCAAAACTCCCTTGATGATAGTGACGAGGGCTTCTCGTGGTCGCTCAACCCTTCAATAACCCTGAACGAGCATTTCGGGTTTTACGGTGTAGCTCAGGAGTCCACCACCTACGTGCCAGGCCAGGGCGGTACGGTTCTCGGAACTGGGAATTTTGGTCAGGGCAAACTCCAAGAAGTGGGGATGAAGTTTCAAGGCCTGAATGGTCGCCTCTTCTCGACTTTGGCATTCTTCACCTGGGAACAGGGATCTTTCAATGATCGCACCGGAATTTCCGATAACTATGAATCCAAGGGGGTTGAGTTCGAGGTTACCTACCAGGCTACTGACAAGCTCACAATTATTGGTGCAGCAACCATGCGTGAGACCAACTTAACCACACCTCTCGGATTCCGCACGATGCCTTGGGGCTTGATTGATCCGACGGGGGCTGGGGATGATGAGATCGGCCTTGCTTTGGGGGCGGGTTCTCTGTTGAACCAATTCTCGGATGCCTTGGGCGGATTCACCCCAGAGGGCGGCAGCCCTTCAGCGAATCCATCGCTCGAATCTACCGGTTCTCCTGAAACCACCTACAAACTCTTCGCCGTATATGAAGACTTGATCTGGGAAGGTTTTGGGATTTCGGGTGGATTCGTCTACCAGGATTCTTATTGGCAGAACTACGATTTCACACTTCGTTTGCCCTCTTCAATGGTTTGGAATGCAAATGTCTTTTACAAGACTCCAAGCTGGGAGGTCATGGTTGGTGTTGAGAATTTGACTGACGAAGACTATTTCTTGGGTTCTGACCCGATCTTCGCGGCGAATACAATCATCACCAAAGCGCCGGGCACCGAAGCTAAGGTCTCTTTCAAATACAAATTCTAAAGAATTGTCGCTTAGACTGATTAAGCAGAGCGCCGCCCGATTCGGGTGGCGCTTTTTTTGTGATCGGATTTACGCGAAACGACGTGATGGTGCAATGCGTTCTAAATAACGATCAAGAGGCCCCGTAGATTCTGGCGGCTTAATTTGGGTCGGTAGGCCGAGTCGAAATTACTTTGGTTCAGGCGATCACTGCCTGCCAGACGCGAAGGCATTTTTCGACGACGCGTTCGAGATCTTTTAGATAGATTTGGTTGGGGCCGTCAGAAATAGCTTGGTCGGGATCGGGATGGGTTTCGATAAAGAGACCGCTGGCTCCGGCAGCGAGGGCTGCGCGAGCGAGGACAGGGGCATATTCGCGCTTACCGCTGGTCGTCCCACCGCCGGCTCCGGGCATTTGCACGGCGTGTGTGGCGTCGATTATGGTGGGATGTCCGAGCGCATTCATTATCGGAAAACTGCGCATATCTACCACCAGGTTTTGGTAACCAAAGGTAGTGCCTCGGTCGGTTTGCCAAATTTCTTTAGCCCCGGAGGACTCGAGCTTTTTCACGACGAATTCCATTTCGTAGGGAGATAGGAATTGGCCTTTTTTGACATTGATTGTCGCTTTGGTTGCAGAGGCGGCGACGAGCAGATCCGTCTGGCGGCAGAGAAAGGCAGGGATTTGTAGGACATCACAGACTTCCGCTACTGAAGCACACTGATCCGCGCTATGGATATCGGTGAGGCAAGGGAAGCCAAAGGCATCTTTGATCTGCTTGTGAATCTTCAGGCCGTTTTCGATACCGGGACCTCGATCGCTGGTGACCGATGTTCGATTTGCTTTATCGAAGGAGCCTTTGAAGATGATATTTAGCTCTGGAAATTTTTTTTGAAGGCGGTCGAGTTCCTTGGCGACGGTCCTTGAAATCTCTTCACTTTCAAGGGAGCAAGGGCCAGCAATTAGGAGAAGTTTATTAGGATCGTAGAGCATGTGAGATACTATGTTTCAACCGCGAATAGACACTAAGAAACACGAAATGATTAGGCTTTTACTCAGTATCATTCGCATTTCTCGGTCTCTATTTGTGGTTTCAGAAAGAGATGTTTTAGATTACCCGCGCTTTTTGACTGCGGCTTTTACGAAATCGCGGAAGAGGGGATGGGCTTTGTTGGGCTTCGATTTGAATTCTGGGTGGAATTGAACGCCGACGAACCAGGGATGTCCGGGGATTTCGATGATCTCGACAAGATCGCGTTCTGGGTTGATTCCGGCGATAATCATTCCCGCATCCGCTAGCTGTTCTCGATATGCATTGTTGAACTCGTAGCGATGACGGTGCCGTTCCGAAATAACGCGGTTTTTGGGGATGGAGTCTTCTTCGCCAAAGTAGGCGGTGTAGGCGGCGGTCTCTTCCCTCAGTTCGCAAGGGCAGGCGCCGAGTCGCATCGTTGCTCCTTTGTCGGAAACATCTTTTTGATCATCCATGATGTGGATGACGGGGTGAGGGGCATTGGGATCAAATTCGGTGCTGCTGGCCCCGGCTAGACCGGCGACGTGGCGCGCGTATTCGATAGTCGCAATCTGAAGGCCAAGGCAGAGTCCGTAGTAGGGAACTTTGTGTTCGCGGGCGAATCGGGCGGCTTTGATTTTGCCCTCGATGCCGCGATTTCCAAAGCCTCCGGGGACTAGGATTCCGTCGAGACTGGAAAGGATAGAGTCGTCCTCTTCGAGAGTTTCGGAGTCAATTTGAATGATCTCGACGCGCGCGTTGTTGGCGATGCCAGCATGGGTGAGGGATTCGTAGACAGATTTGTAGGAATCTTGGAGTTCAATGTATTTTCCGACGACTCCAATGCGGCACTCAAATTTTGGGTTGATGAGGCGTTCTCGCACTTTTTCCCAGACGGTGACCGGCTTTGTTGGGGCGTCTAGGCGCAGGTGCTCGATCACCAAATCGTCGAGCTTTTCGTTGGCAAGCTCCAGCGGCAGTTCGTAGATCGAATGCTGCACGTCCATCTCTTCGATCACTGCTTTGGTGGGTACGTTACAGAAAAGGGAGAGTTTGCGGCGGATTTCTTCAGTGATGGGATGTTCCGAGCGGCAGACCAGGATATCGGGTTGAATACCGATTTCCCGAAGTTTAGCGACCGATTGTTGGGAGGGTTTGGTTTTCAGTTCGCTCGCGGCTTTGACGTAGGGAAGGAGCGTGACGTGAAGGAAGAGCACGTTGTCTCGGCCTTTTTCCAGAGCGAATTGTCGCATCGCCTCGAGGAATGGCAGGCCTTCGATGTCGCCGATAGTCCCGCCGATTTCGGTGATCACAACATCGACGCCTTCGCCGTCTAGGGTGATGCGGCGCTTCACTTCGTCGGTGACGTGAGGGATCACCTGAACAGTGGCTCCCAGGTAATCTCCCCGTCGTTCTTTTTGCAGGACAGTTTCGTAGATCTGGCCAGAGGAGACTGAGTTTAGACTACTGAGTTTGCTGTGGGTGAAGCGTTCATAGTGCCCAAGGTCCAGGTCGGTTTCCGCCCCATCGTCGAGCACGTAGACTTCTCCGTGTTGGAAGGGGCTCATGGTCCCAGGGTCGACATTCAGATAGGGGTCAAATTTCTGGAGACGCACGCTCAGGCCACGGTTTTCGAGCAGAGCGCCGAGGGCGGCCGAGGTAAGGCCCTTGCCTAAAGAGCTTACCACACCACCCGTGACAAAAATGTATTTCATAGAAAAAATCCTCTTGGTCCTGAAAAGATCAGAAAAAACCTTAATCCCGGTGAAGATGGCAATGGTTTTCTGGATTTCGATAGATCTTTTCCAAGCAAGGCTTGGGATTCGATTGTCATCTCCATGGTTCGGCGAAAAGGTCCCCTCATGTCGTTGATTGATAGCCATTGCCATCTAGAGAAATTCGCTAAAGCGGGGAATCTTCGTGAGATCCTCGCCCGGGCTGTGGAGGCGGGCGTTGATCGCATGATTGCCGCAGGGACGGATGCATCAGATTGGGGATTGTATCGAGATTTGGCGAAGAGTTTTCAAGGGCAGATAGACTATACTGTTGGAATCCATCCCTGTTCGGTGGATGCTCAGTGGCGCGATCAAGCACAGGCGATTAGTACGTTTTTCATCCCGCCGGTTGGCCCGGTTGCCCTTGGGGAAATCGGCTTGGATTATTTCCATCTTCCTAAGGACTCCGAAGCGGCGGCTGAGGTCGTGGCTTTGCAGAAGGAGGCCTTTGCCTTCCAGCTGGATATCGCTTACCAATTGGATTGCCCGGTTGTGGTGCACAGTCGCCATGCTTTCGCAGATTGTGTTGCGATGATCGATGCTTCCGGGGTCGATTGGTCGCGAGTGGTGTTTCACTGTTTTTCCGAGGGGCCCTCTTCAATGGAGATGCTTTTGGAGCGCGGGGGCTATGGCTCGTTTACCGGCGTTTTGACTTACAAGAATGCCCGGGAAGTGCGCGAGGCAGCCCTGCTTCAGGGTGTTGACCGGCTTATGCTGGAGACGGATAGCCCTTTTTTGACACCGATGCCGCATCGTGGTAAACCGAATGAGCCCGCTTTTTTGAGCCATACTGCACGTTTTGCAGCGGAGCTTTTTGAGATGACTGAGCAGGAGCTTGCTGCGCGCAGTTCGGCGCGGGTGAGCGCGTTTTATGGGCTGGACTGATTTGTCATAGGATGCGCGAGGTTTATCAAGAATCCAGAATTCGGGCTCGTCGTAGTAGATAGATGCCTGTTAGAGCTTGGAGATGGATCCGATTTTGGCGGTATTTCTGATTTTGCTTTTTCTAAAGACTTTGGTGAGCCTGTGGCTTGATTGGCTGAATCTGAGCCATGTCAAGCGTCACGCAGATGAACGTCCTGATGCTTTGAAGGAGGTTATTGATGCTGAGACCTATGAACGGTCGGTAAAGTACAC
>JBCCBL010000032.1:0-15320 GCA_039034055.1 Verrucomicrobiota bacterium
TTGGAAAAAGCCACAATAGCCTTAGTCGCCGCAGCGGAGTCCTACGAAAACACCCGCGATGTCAACGACAACTTCAATCGAGGAAAGACTCAATTTGACTTCACCCTGCGTCCAGAGGGTACAGCCATGGGATTCACCCCGGAATATGTCGGTCGAGAACTTCGCTCCTCATTTTTTGGCGCCCTGGCCCTCCGAATGATGCGAGGTACTAATGAGGTCGAGGTTCGTGTAAAGCTCCCTGCCGAAGAGCGCAAAGAAATTTACCATTTGGAAAATATGATCATCACATCTCCAGATGGAATCGAAGTCCCGCTTATGGAAGTGGTTGACCTCAATTCCACTGAGGCCTTTGCCACCATAAATCGTCGAGATGGTCTCAGGCGTATCAGTGTTTCCATGGACGCGGATCCTAAACGCACTGCATCTCAACTTATCAAAGAATTTGATCAGGTCGTCCTGCCGGCAATTCGAGCCGATTACCCCGGTTTGACCTGGAGTTTTGAGGGTCAAAACGCAGACATGCGCGAGGCTACCAGCACTCTTTGGATCGGTTTTTCCTTCGCCCTGTTCGTCATCTATGCACTCCTTGCCATAGCTTTTCGGAGTTACGTGCAACCTTTTGTTGTGTTAGTGGCTATTCCCTTCGGAATCATCGGCGCAATCATCGGACATATTATTCTCGGGTATGACCTTTCCCTAATCAGTATTATGGGAGTGATCGCCCTTTCAGGCGTGGTTGTCAATGACTCGCTCATCATGGTCGACTATGCGAATAATTTACGTAAAAAACATTCGATCTGGCGAGCAGTTGAAATGGCCGGGGTGCGCCGCTTCCGGCCTATTTTTCTGACAACTTTGACCACCTTTGGTGGCCTAGCTCCAATGATTTTTGAAAAATCGATGCAAGCTCAGTACTTAATTCCAATGGCTATCTCTCTCGGATTTGGGATCGTCTTCTCTACCGGGATAATCCTACTTCTAGTGCCCTGCTTATATATGATCCTTGAAGATATTAAAGCACTGAAGGTATCCTCAAAAGGTTTCAAAGTCCCGAATAATCCCGAAGCCATCGAGGCATCCACCTGACTCATGCCGATCAGATAATTAAAAATGCTTGCAGGGAATACGGCGTAGTCTGCTATCGAATACAGGGCTATGAAATCCCTCCTGTCAAAGCGCTAACGAACAAAGGTGGTCAAGCGAGAACGTGTGACCTTACCTGATATGACACCGAAAAACTATCAATTTCACCGCGAAGAGGTATGAGAGGGTTACATTTACTCAATGGAAGGATTCTTAAAGAACTCCCTTCATGGCTTTCAAATCGAACGAATTGAAAAAACATCACTGGTTTTCTTTGTCAAAAGCGGCATCGAACGCCACGTCACTGGGTGAAAAGTCCAGAGCCTTGGTAAATGCGCAAGCCTCAGTTGCGCCGGCAATTCGATCCATGCGAATATCCTCCCACTCAATGGATAGGGGTCCCGAATATTTTACATCATTGAGTGCTACAATCAGATCTTCAAACTGAATATCTCCGCGTCCGGGTGAGCGGAAATCCCAGTAACGGCGCGGATCCCCGAAATCCGTATGGCCTCCAAATACCCCGACTTCTCCATTTCCATGTCCCCACCAGACGTCTTTAATATGACTGTGGAAAATGCGGTCGCCAAGATCCCGGATAAATTTGATGTAGTCCACTCCCTGATATCCCAAATGGCTGGGATCGTAGTTGAAGCCAAATCGCGAGTGTCCCCCAATGGCCTCAATAGCGCGCTTTGCCGAAGCAATATCAAACGCAATTTCAGTCGGATGAACTTCCAATGCAAAGTAGACATCTTCCTCTTCGAAAACGTCCAAAATCGCTTTCCAACGAGAGGCAAAGTCTGCGAAACCTTTTTCAATCTGATCGGGTGTGACCGGCGGGAATGAGTATAACAGGTGCCAAATTGACGAGCCGGTGAATCCGTTGACCACTGCGCGCTTGGGCGGCCCTCCTGGCCTTGCATCAAAAAACTTCCTCGCTGCCCGTGCCGTATCCATCATTTCTGCTGCTGCGCGCTCGTTCACTCCATCGGCACCGCCATCACCATAAATCTCAGCAGACAGAATCGCTTGATGGCGTTCGTCGATATTATCACAAACGGCCTGACCCACTAAATGATTCGAGATGGCAAAACTCGTCAGACCATTCGCCGATAAAAGCTCCCACTTTTTGCTGATATAATCGGGATCGTTCAAGGCTGCCTGGACGTCGAAGTGATCTCCCCAGCATGCTAGCTCTACACCATCATAGCCCATTTCCTTTACTTTCGGGGCAAGTTCGGAGAGTGATAGATCGGCCCACTGGCCAGTGAATAGAGTTACAGGTCTCGGCATTGTATTTACGATTTTAGAGTCTCTTGATTTGTAAAAAGTTAATTGTGTTTCCGTCTTTCTTGAAGCGGGTGTGGGATCGTCGGCAATATCGAAAGGATACCGCGCGTGAAGGCGATTTCCCTTGTGAATGCATTTAGGATAGATTGATCGCTAAAATTGTCCTTTCCAAATACGACTAGGCAGGCCATTCGCTAGAAACTGAGGAGTGGGATGACGGCTTCGTTCTCACTACGTATCGCCACATCTAAGGCTGTACCGCCATCGACCGCTTGAATTGTTTTATCAATTCCTTGATCCAATAAAAGTGTCACTAATTCCGGACTACCGCTCACTGCAGCCTCATGGAGTGGCGTGCCCCCGCGTTCGCTTAAAACATGAGGATCAGCCCCCCCTTTGATAAGGGCTCTGGTAACTTTCAGTCGATTCTTTGCCGCCGCATTGTGCAACGGAGTCCAGCCCGCTTTGTCCCATTCGTTTGGTTTGGCCTTTTTCTTTAAAAGAGCTGCTGTTGCCAAGGGCAGATCCCGATCAACACACAAGTGTAAAGGGGTCCGTTTGCTGTTATCGAGGGCATTCACATCTGCCCCACCCTCAATGAGAACAATCGCGATTGCTTCTTTCTTTCGCAAGAGCGCTTGGCTCAATGGAGGTAACTTCGGATGTTTACCTACGTTGGCTCGTTCAGGGAATTCAGCCAACTGCGCGCGCACATCGTCCAAATCTCCGCGGGCAATGGCTTCATCGATACTGGAATATTTCACAGCATACGCACTTGCAATGAGGGCGAAGAAAGTAAGGACAGATAGGATACGGTGGATCATTTTAATTCTATACTACCGCGGTCCAGGCTCCGTCTTTTGCGCTCGAGCTTACCGCCGCTTCAATAAAAGCTAAGCCCACGCGACCATCTTCGACATTTGCGTATTTGGATCCATCGCAATTGAATGAATCCCCAACATTGAAGGCACGAACGTCAGCTTCGAAATCTCGATGTAGGCGACCTAGAGCGTCGTGAAAAGCTTCCCCATGTCCCGAGGGAAGCGTTGGTTGCTCCAACAAGTCTTCAGGGAGATCTTGAAAAAACCCATCATTCGGCGCTACCTCCCCGCGCCAGTAAATCCGGTCCGGTTGCCCAGGAAGCAATACCTTTACCGACTCAGGTTCTTCTTGAGCCCAAACAAGAGTCCCTTTGCTACCATTTACCTCAATGCGCAGATCGTTCTTATGACCAATTGCAATTTGCGAAGCACGCACTAAGGCCTTACCGCCATTGGATAGATTGCAGTAGGTCGTAAAGTGATCATCTAAAGAGCGACCTTCGACAAAGACCTCTAGGCGCGCCGAAAGCTCCGTAACTTCAAGGCCAGTGACATAACGTAATTGCATGAGGGCATGGGTCCCAATGTCGCCCCCACAATTTGAAGCACCCGAGCGTTTGGGGTCAGTACGCCATTCCGCTTGTTGAACTCCGGCCTCCTCCGTCTTACCGGCAAGCCATCCCTGAAAATAAGAAGAATCGACCCAACGCACGTCGCCGATCAAACCGCTTTGCACAATAAATCGACTCAGACGACTGCTCCAGTGCCCGAGATATGTATGAGCCACCGCAAAAGGAACTTTGGCCTCGGAGACCGCTTCAACCAATTGTTCGGCCTCGGCATGATTGAGGGTGAGAGGCTTCTCACAAAAAACCGGTATGCCTGCTTTCACCGCCTTCAATGCTGGAGCAAAATGGGCGTAATTCGGAGTCACCACGACGACATAATCGAGACGCTCAGATTCGGGCAAGCCGGCCTGCGCGTCAATCATCTCATCAAAGCTAGCATATCCTTTGATTGGATACGCCCAGTTTGAAGCATCTTCAATCGCTGCCTGAGGATTACTGCGTAGGGCCCCTGCCACGACACGACGTGTCCCGTCTAAATGTATGGCTTTTTGATGGGGATGGGCAAAAAACGCTCCGCCACCGCCGCCGATCAGACCTACTTTAAGGGATTGAATTGACATAGTTAGTTAAGTTTTAAAGCTCGAGATAAATAGGTAGCGCGATTCGCCTTATGCATCAATACCTAGCTCAATCGGCTTATAACCTCCCCTTGCACGGTAATAGACAGTTAGAGCAATGAAGGCGAATAGCATCACTAGCGGGAATGCATAAGCTGTGGTACGTAGGGATTGTCGTGAAGCCTCATTTGTAGCCGCCGTCAATTGAGCTTCTAGCCCACTTGCCAAAGCAAGTTCACTGGCTTTTTCACGATCAATCGAATCGTAAGTTGCACCGAAGAAAGAAGCTTCGGTCTTAGATGATTCATAAATCTCCACCGAAACATCCTTAACATTGTTCACCGTATGGTTATCGCTGAAGGCTCCCATGATCGGAGTGCCAATAATACCCACTGCGAGCAGCCCTACGGCCGTGATCATGTTAAGCGTGAGCGCCCCACCCTTCGGAAACTGTTCCGATGCGAGCCCCAACACCATCGGCCAGTAGAACGTTTGACCCACGGCATACAATACAAAGGCGAACCACACAGCAGCGCCTGCGGATACCGACAGCGTCATTAAACCGCAGAAAGAGAAGAAGCTGCTTATTACTAGGATAAAAGGCGGAGAGAATCGCTTGGTGAGGAGACCTACTTGAAAGCGAAGAATCATCATAATAAACGCAGAGGCGACAATTGCCCAACCTGCAAGCTCACCCATAGTTGGAGTCATCAATTCCTTGATCCATGCGTCCGTTCCAAGCTCAGTCGTCGCGAGCGGTACCATAATCACGCATAGCAAGAAATAGAGGGGTTTGCCTAAAGACTTCGTGAATAGTCCAAAAGCAGCGCCAATCACAACACCTACCACGATGCTGACGAGAAGCAGGTTGCTCGGCTCGGGATTACCAAGGAGATCTGCGGTGACTCGGTAAAGCTCGTAGGCAAGCAGGAACGACGCAAAAAAAGCGCCCAGAAATCCGACTTCCTTGAGCATATCGGAATAGGGAACCCTCGCCGCTACACGCTCATCGACTGGAAATTTTGGCTTAATAAACATCAAACCATAGGCGACAACAGGCAGTAGAATCCATAGACCTTGCACTTGCCAACTGAGAGCACTCAGCCCTGGTGCCAACATCAGGATGCCTCCGATTACCAATCCTGCAGGCCAGGAAGCATGTAAAATCGTCAACCATTTGCTTTTGTCTTTATTATAAATGGATGCACACACCGGATTGATCACAGCCTCAACAACTCCATGGCCCAGGCCCGCACAAAAGGCGGCAAAATATAGTGAGGTCGTATCCTTTGCGATAAATGTGAGGACTGCTGATAAGGCCTGCAGCGCGAACGCACAGTATATGGAAACCTTGTAACCAATCTTGTCGACCACTAGGCTGAAGAGAATCATAGTTACCGCAATTGGCCACAGTGAAGCGCCAAAAATACGGCCCACCTCGGCTCCCGTTAAGCCGAATTCGTCTTGCCAAGTGCCCAGCACCATGACGCGGAAAACAAAGCCAACTCCCGCAGCGAGAAGAGCGAGGAAACTCGCCCAAAATAAAAGTTGCTTATCAGTGTTTGATATTTCTTGGTTCATGGTATTGAGGAAGCTGAGTTAATCGAATGTTTTGAGGGTCTGAGGTTAGTAAAAATCAACGGAGCGGATCGCTAAAACGCCGCCGGTAGCGCAAGGGTGTAATTTTGAGTTCTAGACGAAATGCCCGGGTCATGTTGGTCTGATCGTTAAAGCCACATTTCACCGCGATTTCAGAGAGTTCGGTTTCTGTATCTCGGAGAAGCTTACAAGCTGCGTTCAGGCGTGTCTTCTGAAGATACATCAAGGGCGTCAGCCCAAATGTTTTTTTGAACAAACGCTCCTGCGAACTCACAGAGATTCCACCTGCCTCAGCCATCTTAGTGACTGAGATCTTTTCTCGATAAAAGTCTCTAACAAAATGAACGATGACATGCATCTCGGGATGTTCAGCATACACTATATCCGTGTCCTGTATAATGCGTGCCACCCCGGCAAGACCGACTACCTCACCGCCTCGGCTGTATAGAGGTATCTTTGACGTGCATAGCCAATCCAGTGAACCATCCGCCGCAGGAACTAACTCTACTTTGTTATACACAGACCGACCACTGCTCATTACGTGTTGGTCGTCTGCATAAAATGCATCTGCTAAAAAGTCAGGGCTGTAGTCAAAATCAGTCTTCCCCATCAGGGCGCTAGACGTGTCCTCGCCCAATGTCTCTGCAAAACTTTGGCTGCATGCCATGAAGCGACTCTCTCGGTCTTTGACAAAATAATAAACCCCTGGCACCAGATCAAACAACGACTCCATGAGCTGGCCCGGAGCTAAGGACTCCATGAAATATGAACGTTCCGTGTTGGGATCAATCTGAGTATCTTGGGGCAGGCTCATCCAGAACTAGGAGAAAAGGTGTCCTGACGAAATTTGACAAGAGAATATTAAAGAATACGAGAATCATGTCTCAAATATACAAAATTATAGAAACTGTGGTTATACCATAAAATTTTGATATTCAGTGATTAACAAAAATATAGGAGGCCTTGAGGTTTTTAATATTTCTAAAAACAAGAAGCCCTTGATGAAACCCCTTAAATTCAAGCTTAATGGAATTTGTCAGAATTTTCTGCAGACCTGCGACTAACCGAATTCCTGAAATCCGTGAAACAAAATCAATAGACCGGGGCATTCACTATTGGACCGTGCGCGGCCAGGGTGTTCCACGCCGGAGGCAGTCTAGACATTATTGATTAGCAACGCTATTCGAACTTCAATGAATTAGGGAAGTGTTTTGAAAAGCTTTTCCGGAAAATTTTTTGACGAATTTTGTCAAAAATTGCGACCTAACTCCGTCAATCTAAGTCTACATCACTATCTAATGGGACTTTTGGGTGCCTATTTTACCTTTTGACGTTCAAAAACTTACAACAGAATATTAAATGCATTAATGGGTCTTTTTTACATCTTGGGAAAACTTTAGCTGCTTTATTTTGTTGATCCACAATTAGAATTTTGAATAAAAATTAACTTTTGAAACCCTAATAAAAGAATCCGCCCTTCAATGAGTTTAAAAGAATCAGACGGCAATAGCCTCGAATACACCCTCGGAATGCTCCTCCTCCGCCTCTGGCTTGCTATGCGTTCAATCCAAGCTGGGATTGAAAAATACGCCGGAACTTCTGCCGGAGCGAAACCCGTAAATATCGATGGAGCACCCAATGACTACGGTCTCACCGAAGCCACCTCTTCGAAGGTCTACAGCCTCGACAATTATCAAGGAGTTCCAGCAGCTCTCTACGACAAATTTAAAGATGAACCCTTCATTCCTGAGTGGGGTCTCAATCTCTACAACATCATCCTCGGCCCAGCCCTCATCATTTTGGGAATCACCCTGTTGCTTGGCTTGGCGACTCGATTCACCCTTTTCGCGATGGGCCTGCTCTACTCCAGCCTCACTTTCGGACTCATCCTCCTAAAACAGGATGCCGGCATCGCCTGGCTTGGCACCCACATCATCATGATCGTGATGGCCCTCGCGCTTGCTAAATATAACCGATTTGCCATATTGAAGAAATGGTAAACCCTCAATCCAAAGAGCCCACTATGGATATCACCCCATCTGCGCTGACACGGCGCGACTTCATCGCAAAATCTACCATCGGGGCCGGCATGGTCCTCGGTGCACCCTCCATCCTCAAAGCCAAAGAGGAAGGCTCACCCTCAGACGACATACGCGTCGGATTCATCGGTTGCGGCAAACAACACGAAGTCCTTTACAACGCGATGGTCAATATCCCTGGGATACACTTCGTCGCCGCTGCGGATATTATGAAAGATCGCCTGGGTCGCACCTTCGGTTCGATTCGCAGTCGATTTGGCACTCAGATTAAGCGATACCTCGACGTTGAGGAAATGCTCGAAAAGGAGGATCTTGATGCCGTCTTCGTGTCCACTCCAGATTTCTGGCATGCTCCGCATACCGTGATGGCCCTCGAAGCTGGTTGTCATGTCTACTGCGAAAAAATGATGTCGAACACCCTGGAAGGTGCGCGCAGTATGGTCGAGGCCATGGATCGAACTGGTAGACTTTGCCAAATCGGCCACCAGCGCCGAAGCAATCCACGCTATCTTTTCACGCTCAATGAACTCTTCAATAAATACGAGCTTCCTGGCCAGATCGTAAATATCAACGGCCAATGGAATCGCGCTCTGAGTTCATCCCAAGACATCGTCTCGAAACCCACGATTCTCCCAAAAGCTGATATACTTTTGAAGGCTGGTTTTGATAAAGGCGCTGATAAGAAGCTGTCCGAGGAAGAGCTTCGCCACCGTTTCTTAAACTGGAGATTCTACAAAGACCTCTCTGGAGGACCGATCTCTGACTTAGGTGCTCACCAAATTGACATTTTCAATTGGTATCTAAATGCACGCCCTGTTTCAGTCATGGCTTCGGGTGGCCGCTCATTCTTCCGCGACCGCGAGCATTTCGACAACGTCATGTGCGTATTCGATTACGAGACACCGCAAGGCAATGCTCGCGCCTTCTACCAAGTGCTCACAACCACAAGCGCTGGGGGTGGATATTACGAATCATTCATGGGAACCGACGCGACCATTCAAATTTCCGAGCGCGAAGCATACACCAAAATCTACAAAGAATCTGGAGTCTCCGACGAGGTCAGTGCAAAATGGGATCAGTTGGTTGCTCGTGGCGTCCTGAAAAAAGGTGCAGCAGGTCAAGCAGCAGGTGGATCAGATGAAATTGCATCATATGCTTCCGCACCACCGGATGAATATGGTTTGCCCGGGGGGCTCAACAAGCCGCCTCACCAGCCGCACATCGAAAACTTCTTCAAGGCAATCCGCGGCGAGGCCAAACTTACCTGCGATGCGCGCCACGCCCTCGAGTCTGAAGCTCCAATTTATTGGGTGAACCCCGCCGCTGAAAGCAAGGAAATCATCAATTTCACCGACGAACATTTACATACCTAACTTATGAAATATATCGCACACATTACACTGGCCACGAGCGCACTCTTTCTAGCTGCGTGCGGTGGCGGCAAAGACAGCAGCGCTGCGGAAAATTCTGAGGGTTCCGCGCCTGCAGAAAACTCCACTTCAGGGGGCTCTGGATTCTCTCTGGTAACAGAGATTCCGTCAGAGCTTATCGAAGGGACTCCACAACCCGTCAGCGTACCCAATCTTGAGCAAGTATCTTCGGTTCCGACACTTGTGGTTCCAGAAGGAACTGTCCTCCTTTCTGCTGGAAAAGAAGTGACCAGCAGCGACGATTTCCCAATCATTGGTGATCTTTCATATATCACCGATGGCGATAAGGAAGCCGGGGAAGGATACTTTGTTGAGCTTATGGACGGCGTCCAGTGGGTGCAAATAGACCTGGGAGCCCCTTCTGAAGTCAGCGCAGTATGGCTCTGGCACTATCACTCGCAAAAGCGTGCTTACAACGATGTGATGGTCCAATTATCCAATGATCCTGAGTTCGCTTCTGGAGTCACAACCGTTTTCAACAACGATTACGACAACTCCGCGGAAATCGGCCGTGGCACCGACCGACCCTACGTGGACACTCGCTTCGGCAAACTCGTCGATGCCAAAGGCACCACCGCTCAATACGTTCGCCTTTACAGCAACGGTAACACTGCCAACGAGATGAACCACTACATTGAAGTGGAAGTTTACGGAATAGCACCGTAAACCGCAGCTGAAACCTAACGATTCCATTTGAAACCCGCACGGACCTGTGCGGGTTTTTTTTATTGAAGATTCAAATCGATCAGAACCCCTACCCGCGATCACCACACAGGTAAAAGGTTGCCAAATTCCCGTGCGAAACGTAATCCGAAGCTCACCTCATGTCTGAAACAAAAGCATCTGCATCCGCCACGCTGAGCCAACTCAAGAAACACATTGCCCAGGTAGTTGTGGGACAAGAAGAACTCATTGAGCGACTAATGCTCGCACTCCTTTGCAACGGGCACGTGCTTCTAGAAGGTGTTCCTGGAGTTGCTAAAACACTCACCGTAAACAGTATCGCACGCGCAATCAAAGCAGACTTCAGCCGCATACAATTCACACCGGACCTCCTGCCTGGCGATCTCACGGGGACCCTCCTATACGATCCCAAAGAGCATACCTTCACACCCGAGAAAGGGCCCATATTTGCAAATTTTCTCTTGGCAGATGAAGTTAACCGCGCCCCTGCGAAAGTCCAAAGCGCACTGCTCGAAGCGATGCAAGAAAAGCAGGTAACCTTAGGTAAAGAAACTTTTCCACTCCCGAAACCCTTCCTCGTCCTGGCTACTCAAAATCCAATTGAACAAGAGGGCACTTATACCCTTCCCGAGGCCCAAGTTGATCGATTCATGTTCAAACTCAAAGTCGGGTATCCCAGCTCCGACGAAGAACTCGTCATCATGCAACGCATGGCGCGATCCGAGCCGCTTACCGAGGTAGAGCCTATCCTCGCATTGCCCGACATCATCAAAATGCGCGCTGACCTGGAGACCGTATTCATCGACGAAAAGGTCGAGAAATACATCCTGCGGATGGTCAGTGCCACGCGCGATCCGGAAAACTTTGATCTGGATCTCAAACGCTATATCCGCTTTGGAGCATCTCCCAGAGCCTCGATCAACCTTTCACTCGCGGCACGCGCCCAGGCACTCATCAAAAACCGAGACTACACCATACCACAAGACGTCAAAGACATTGCTCATGATGTTCTACGGCATAGAATTGCCATCACATACCGTGCTGAAGCAGAAGGGAAAACTTCTGACGACCTCGTGGACGAAATCCTAAAAACAATACCGGTCCTTGTGGATAACGGATAAGAACCATTTCTTTTTGAATTATAAACGGGTATCAATGTCCATTCCTGTATTCCTTTGAATAGTACGAAATTTGATCATTCATCGACTCCAAAGCTCGCAAGAAATAACCCTCCGCCCATTGCGCATTTCCGCGAGCCCTAGATTAAAAATCTCCCCATGCTCGACAACCTTGATAGCCAACTAAACCTTCTCGAGCTTAAATGCCGATGGCCCGTCGAACACCTGCTGTCCGGAGAATATCGTTCAGTATTCAAGGGCAAGGGAATTGAGTTCGAAGACGTTCGGATCTATGAAGCAGGCGATGATGTACGTTCAATGGACTGGAAAGTAACCGCTCGAACAGGCACGCCGCACATCAAAAGATTCATCGAAGAGCGTGAGCAATTTATTTACCTCCTGGTAGATGTTTCCGGATCCATACTTCACGACAACAAAGGATTAATCCGCCAAACTGTCGTCGAGATTTGCTCACTACTGACGATCGCTGCGATTAAAAATCAAGATCGTGTTGGACTCATTCTATTCACAGACCGAATCGAGCATATTATCCCACCCAAAAAAGGGAGGAGCCACGCTCTCAGAGTAATGGATACATTGATGAATTTTCAGCCGCAGGGAAGACAGACCGATATTGTCCAAGTCCTCCAAAAATTCAACCACCTTGCACCCCGTCGTTCCGTTGCCTTCATTGTATCGGATTTCTTCACCCAAGACTATGTCATAGAGCTGCAATCCTCTGCATACAAACATGACGTAACCGCAATCTGTATCCATAAAGGGATCAAAGAAGACCTAGCGAAAGCCCTCGTCAGAATGGAAGATTCGGAAAGTCGAGAACAAAAAATCATCGATTTAGCCTATCGTGATCCATCGCGTGAATTCACCGCAGAAACATTCAAGCAAGACCTCATGGAGACAGGTGTCGGGGCAATCTACTTAGAAGCAGGAGATGACTGTGTCGAGGCGCTCACCGTCTACTTCAGACAGCGCCAGCAATTGAGCTTGAATGACACGGGAGGCTGATGAAGTTTCATATCTCCATTCTTTTCGTATTAGCTCCATTAATACTAGACGCAGAGATTCGTTCGGAACTTTCTCAATACGAATGTTTACCCGGAGATCCGATTGAATACCGTGCGACCTCATCATTCGATGCTTTCAAGACATTCGAGATTATATTTCCGAAAAATGACAACATTCACATCGTAGCGCGCAGAAAAGAACCCGTTCAGTTCGAAAACCAAAAATATACCCAATCGGAAACTTGGATTCTTCAATCACTTTCACCCGGAGAAATCATCTTTGACAAGATCCAGGCACGAGTCAGCGAAGGCGGCGAGTCAAAAATGATCCCACTCGACCCACTGACTCTACGGGTCAATTCGTATTCAGAAAATTATGTAGAAACTTTCAAACCGGAGCCTTTTCCCCAATCCGTTCCTCAGGATAGCACGCCTCCCTACCCTTACTTCATATTCTTGTTCATAGCCGTTACCCTCGGCACAATCTATATTCTCAGAACACGAAAAAACACTCTAATCGAGCAGACACCCGTTCGTGAGCAAGATCCATTTCAGCCTATCAACCGAGAATTGGAAGCCGGTCAGATTCCGCATCATCGCATTGGAGCACTACTCAGTGACTCGCGCATTGAACTCCGCCAGTCGACTCGGATAATTCTTGAAAAGTCTATATTCGCAGCCCGGCAAGACCCACAGAAGATTCTTGAATCCCTCAGGCAGTCCTTAAAACAATGAGCTTTCTCTACCCGGCAGTTTTAATTCTGATCCCCGCCCTGCTGTGGTTGCTCAAACGACGTCCAACCCGGACCTCATTAACCGTAGCATCGATTCAAAACTGGCCTAAACCCGAAAAAGGCAAGGCCCGATTCCTTTGGATTCCCATAGTTCTAAGAAAGCTAGCGATCTCGTTGGTCCTTGTTTCTATCGCTAAACCGCAAGCAGGCACCCATTTTCAGGCTGAAATCGCCGAAGGGATCGCAATCCAAATGCTGGTCGACGTCTCAAGCAGCATGGATATGAGCGCGACAGGGTTCAATGGCGAAGTCACCACACGCATGGAGATTGCCAAAGAAATGGTTGAACGCTTTATTGCGGGAGACGGTAAAGATCTCCAAGGCCGGAGCGAAGATTTGATTGGTCTCATCACCTTTGCTCGATATGCAGATACCCGCAGCCCACTCACCTTCGGCCACGATGCACTCCTACAGATTGTCAGGGCTCTCGAAATACAACAGCGTCCCAACGAGGATGGAACTGCTTACGGTGATGCCCTGGCAATCGCCGCAGCACGCCTGAAAAACATAGAGTCATTCAGTCCTTCCTTCGATCCAGATGCGGTAAAGAGCCGCGTAATTATACTCCTCACAGACGGAGAAAACAACTCCGGCACACACCTCCCGATCGAAGCAGCCGGCTTGGCAAAGACGTGGAACTGTCGCATCTACGTAGTGAGCCTCGCCGAATCACGTTCTTCGCTCGAACAAGGGATAATTTCCGATCTGTCTCCAGCAGAGATGACCCTCGAACACATTGCTCGAGAAACGGGAGGAATCTTTCGACAAGCCTACGACCTGGAGTCCTTGCTCTCAGTCTATTCCGAAATTGATCGCTTGGAACGCACCCAAATCACCACTCGATCATTTGAGCGTGTCGCTGATCTTTATTGGCTGCCTCTGACTGGGGCGCTCATGAGCATCATTGCTGCTCTGATACTAGAATCCTCTTGGTTACGCGTGGTCCCATGAATCAATTCTTATTTCAATGGCCTGCCCTTCTCGCCTTTTTGGGACTCGTCGTACCCCTAAGTTGGATACTGCGAAATGCTCGTGTCAAGCGGCAGAAAATCATGCTTGATCTTGGCGAAACGATGGAGACCCGTCGTACACTTCGTGATATATTGAGGCTGTGCGGTATCACGTTTCTCGTTTTAGCGCTAGCTCGGCCAGGTCACTCCCCAGTCGTCGAATCAACTTCGCGCACCGGAAGAGATGTGGTGTTTGTATTGGATGTTTCGCGCAGCATGCTGGCCAAAGACATCATTCCCTCCCGTCTGGAGGTTGCGAAACAGGCGATCCGCGATGCCCTTAAGGCTTTCGAAACGGAACGAGTTGGCTTGGTGATCTATGCAGGGAGTGCTTCCATTCTTTGCCCCCTCACCTACGACTACGACTTTGTCAGATTCATGTTGGACCAAGCCACGCCCAGCGCCGTTGATTTCGGAGGCACCACCCTCCAATCCGCCGTGGAAAAGTGCGTCGATCAGGTCCTGATGAGCAATCGTGCAGGTTTGCATGATTTGGTCATTCTTACCGATGGAGGCGATCATGGATCGCAGTTTTCCAAAATTGTCAGTTTGATCGAAGAGAACCGTGTCAGTTGCCTGATCATGGGGCTTGGGAATTCGGTAATTGGCGCCACCATACCGATCATGGATGAAGCGGGCGACCCTGCGCTCCTCGAAGAAAACGGTTCTCTCATCTACAGCAGGCTCGAAGATGAAGCTCTCCACAGATTCGCCGAGTCAACCGCATATGCGACCTATATCCCAGTGGGAACCCGACCTTTCAATCTAGCACAGATTTATGGCGAATATGCGAGCAATCAACCCCGCGCGGCTAATGAAAGCGAAACCGGATCTGTTATCTACCAAGATGCTTCGATATTTTTTCTGATACCGGGGCTCATCTTGCTGGTTTTAGCAGAGTCCTGGGGTGCGCGTGGCATTCAACTCGGCACCACTTTCTTGATGATACTTGGAATACAGCATCCGACAAAACTGTCCGCAGTCTCAACCCCATTTGAACATTCTTTCAATATTGCCCTCAAATCATTCGAAAACGGAGACTATGAAGAAGCCGAAGCCGAGTTTTCGTCTTTATATTTCAATACAAATCAAGAGACAACATCTCCCGAAGTCCTCGCGACGATCCAACTCAACCGCGGGCTAGCTCTTTTAAAACTCTCTCAAGCCAAAGCGGATATGAGCCCTCGACTGGCCATGGAAATCGCTGAAAACGCTCAACAAGCATTCCTCTCTGCAAA
>JBCCBL010000033.1:0-14666 GCA_039034055.1 Verrucomicrobiota bacterium
CGCTTGTGAGAGCAATTTTTTTTCATTTTTTTAGGTTTCAGGTGTCGAGAGCTGAAACAGGGAATCGCTCCTGTCGCGAGCGAGACTCTGTCTCATTACCTACGAGGACGCGTAGCCTTTGGCGTTTTTAAGTAACTTTTTGAAAAATTATTTTTTGAGGGAATTGGGGTAGGGCGGCATGTTCCTCTGTCGCCGAGGTGTGGCGTTGGGTCTTGTGCGATGTTTTCGTGATCGCTACGGCGCTTTAGGGACAAAGCGCCCTACCGAGCGCATGAAAATTTCGATATTTTATCGAGCTCAATCGTCGCGGCTCATTACGATCACCCAGGGGGAAATCTGCTGTAGCTCACCGCCGTTGGATTCCATCAATGCCCGCAGGGCTTTTACGGGATCCTCAGTTTTATATAAACCGCTGACGCGCTCGGCTCCCAATGTCTCGTCTTGGATGAAAATGCTACCGGGATAGTAACGGTCGATCTCTTCAACGATTTCCGAGAGTAAACGATTGTCTGCGAGTATTTTGCCGTCGCGCCAAAAGCCAACTTGCTCTGGAGCTTGATTGCCCGTTTCAGATTTCCCCTCAGCATCGATGCGTAACCAATCGCCCGCACCAAGCTCGAGCGTGCCGTTTTCTAAGTATTTATTCGATACGCGCACACGTCCATGTTCGACGCTCACTGTGGTGAAATTTGCCCCCCGCTGGACGTTGAATGCGGTGCCGATTACTGTCACTTCAGTATCTCCAGCAATCACGCGAAAAGGCCTTTTTGTGTCGCTAGTGACATCGAAAAAGGCTTCGCCCTGCAAAAGCTCAATGGAGCGCGCATTTTCTACATACGCTGCGGATACTGCACTGCTGCTGCTCAGGCCCAATGTGCTTTGGTCGGAGAGTGTGATCGACTGAGTCTCGCCAGCGGGTGCATAATGATCCGATCGCCATTTTAAGAGAAGGGCGGGTGTGAAAAGAAAAGCGAAGCAGGCTGCAATAGCTCCACTGAGAGTAACAGTGGCGATGAATGCGATACGTTTGCGTCGGCTTGGCTTCGGGGCATCTGTCGAAGAATTCGATGATCCTGTGCCAGCGAGCGCGGTTGTCATTTCGAGATTTTCCAGAGCATCGAAAGTCTGCAACATTTTGGCCCAAGCGTCGCGGTGCTGGGGACTCGCCTCGAGCCATTGGTTCAGCTCTGCAGCGAGATCCGCATTGGTCGGATCGTCCTCAATGGCCATATGCCAATGCGCCGCTTGTTGGTTAAAACTGTCCTCGTTCCCTATCATACGCACAATGTCCTCTCATTTACAAGATGCCTGAGCGGTCGCGAAATTAAGTAGAATTTTTTAGAAAAAAGCTTCATGTGCGATCTATTCGTTTGCGACAGAAGGCGAGGCCCTCGGCAATGAGTTGATGGACAAAGGGCGCAGAGACCTCTAGGCGCTCGGCGATTTCCTTGAGTTTTAAGCCTTCGATACGACGCATTTCGATGGCACGACGGGTCCGTTCAGGGAGTTCTGCCAGGGCCTCTTGGAGCTGATTGAGCTCGTCCCTCGCTAACGTGGTGACATCAGGCGCGGCTGCCGCGGCGTCTTGTTCTTCGGCAATAGATTCGTCGCTGTTGAAGACGAGGACTCGCTCTTCGCGAAATTTTCGGCGTCCGCGATCAATTGCAAGGTTGCGGACCACGCGATACAGATAGCCGACGGGATCGGCGGGAGGCTTGCCTTTCATCACTTTGGCAAAACGCGGCCACGCTTCCTGAACTACGTCCTCGGATTGCTCGGTGAATTTCCGGGCATAGCTGAGGAGCGTAGGGCGGTGCGCGAGAAAGATGGCGAGCGCCGGCTCATCCGCGTTCCCTGGAATCAGATCATCGATCCTTCTTTGGAAAACAATAGGGGCGGTTGGTGGCAAGCCTGTTGCGTGTGGCGGATGAAACGTGGCTTAAATGCAGCGGCGCTTTGAGGACAAAGCGCCCTACCAAAGATCCCAATACTCGAAGTGCAAAAAAGCCCCGGCGTGAAAATACGCCGAGGCTTTCTTGATCTGATATATTTACGCTCTTAATACAAACGACTGTATTAAAAATTGGTCGTAAGAGAAAAGGTTACTGTTCTCGGATCACCCTTTCTGCCTGTTCCGTTTTGAGAAGTTAGGACATAGAAATCATCTGCCACGTTTTTGACGGATAGATTCATCTTTACATCGTAGCCGAAAATCTCTGTGTCATACATGACTCCAAGGTTATGGATGAAGCCTTGTCCGGGAACTTTTACGAGGCCTTGGCTCAGGATATTTTGTGGCATGAAGTAGTGGCTCTGATATTCAAATCCATAGCCAACGCGTAGGCCTTCTACTCCGGTAATGGATCCCAGATCATAATTATTCCAGAGCACTAGCTTGTCTTCCGGTTTACCTGGAAAAGGGTCGCCGGTGTTTTGCGCAGTAGTGCCTCCATCTAAAATTTCAGTTTCGATGTGCGCGTAGCTTAGATAAATGTTCCAATCCTCTGTAATAGATCCAGCAATATCGAGTTCGAACCCCCGAGATTCTTGTTCGCCCACAAGTTCAGAAACATTTGGAAGGCCTGTGGCTACGATGACATCATTTTTCGTTATCTGAAAATACGCGAGCGTAGCGGATAATCTGTCATCAAAAAATGAACCACGCAAACCCATCTCAATCATGTCTGATGTCTCTGGATCGTCGATAATGTTTCCGTCGATGTCCCTAGCTCCAGAAAATGATGGTTTAAATGATTCACTATAACTCGCGAATACACTGTATGAATCATTGAAATCGTAGACTGCCCCGATTCTGGGTAAGACAGCGCTATTTTCTTCATTGCGTTCAGACGTGTTTGTAGCGAGGAGGTCCACCCCGTTTTCGTCGGTATTCTCCAATTGATCATACGTGGCATCTGTAAATCGAACACCCAAGAGCAGACTGAGATCTAGTGCTGGAATCTCGACTGCATTTTGAAGGTTGATACCGATGTTTTCGAACTGCCAGCGCTGCCGGTAAAAGGGCGGAGATGATTCGAAATTTGTTGCTCGATCATAACTCGTTGGGTTCGGATTAAGAATATCTATACCATCTGGTAGGCCCGCCACCCATGTTGGATCAAACAGTAGAGCAAAATTGCTGACAAACTCGAGAGCTCCATTAACCTGGCCTCCATTTTGCATACGCGTTCTCGAATAGTTCACTCCCCCAAGAAGCTTGTGTGCAATATTACCGGTTTGAAAATCATATTGAATATGAGCGGCAATATAATCCGTTTCACCCCCTCTCTTCTGCTGAAAAGTAGAAGCTGGGTAAATATTGTTGGCTAGGTCTACGACTCTTGTGGGTAAGAATGCGAAGGTGCCTGCGATCGCGGGGACTGAGGTGTAATCGTAAATAAATCCTGATTGCGCGGTTTCTCTGAATCCCTCATTGTGACCCACTTGTGCGGTGATTTTCAATTCTTCTGTAAAAGCATGGTCGAATTGAAGCCTCACACCCTCACTTGTCTGATCATTGAAATCGTTTGTATACCCCCAATAAGTTTCTTTTGGAGTTTCCAACCAATCACCTTCACTGATGAAAAATGTATTTTGCATGATAGGGTTGGACTCGTGATCTACATATTCGCCGACGAGCTTGATACTAGTCATCTCTGTAGGCTTCCACAGAAGTTGTAAGGTGGGTGCTATATCCCGTCTGAAGTCATAATCGATGTATCCTTTCGAATCCTCCAACCCGAGGGTAAATCGATAGAGAAACTTGTCCGATCCGCCAATGGAGCCAGTAGCATCAAGCTCTGCGCTATATTTATCATATTGGCCTACTGTAGTTTTTATAGAATACTGCTCCTCAGCTTGGGGTGTTTTGTATATGTAGTTTATGACTCCTGCCGGATCGCCCGCGCCGTAGAACATCGCGGCTGAGCCCTTCAAGATTTCAATCCTTTGGAGAGCAGATGAGTGAGCCGGCGGGGTTTCTGGCGCTGAAACAGGGACGCCATCAATGAGGAATCCAGACTGGTCCGAGCTTACATTAAAGCCGCGAATAGAATATGCGGGCGCAGTGCTTACATAAAAATGAGACCTTTGGACACTTGCGTTCAATAACACGGCTTCGCTCAAAGTATCGATTTGTAGGTCTTCTAGTAAGGATTCTTTAATAACTCCTACATTGTAAGGAGTGTCCTTTAGGGCTAAGGGAATCAGGGTGGCGGAGGTCGCCTCTCGTGCCGCAAATGATGAAAGGTCTTCGCCGCTGTCACCAACGAGCTCAATCTCTTCGATTTGCAGCCGGTTCGATTCTGAGAGAATGACCGAACCCGTATCTGTTTTCCGCAAGTTCAATCCAGAACTTGCCAGTAAGATGCCTAGGGCGGCTTCATTGGAATAGTCCCCGGAAAGAGCGGGTGCTGTTTTTCCTTCTAGGAGTCCTCCACGAGCAACTACGGATACGCCTGTAGCTTCCGTATAGTCTGCAAGTGCTTCAGAAAGGCTTTGAGCCGGTTGAGAAAATGTGATTGAGTTGGCGTCTTGCGCGTTTAGGGCAAGACCTGACAGCGAGCTGATCAATGCTGCAGCCATCACGCCTTTCGTTTTTGAGGCAGTAGGTTTGTTCATATCAGAGAGTAGTTGATTAACACCCACGGAGACGACGGTCTGAGAAAATACCTCTATCGAAATTCGATTTTTTATGAAGTTTATCCGGCTAGTATGTATGCTAATTCGAAGGGAATGTGCAATTGCACTTTGGGGACAAAGTGCCCTAACGGTAATCTGACAGATTATCTTCTATCTACTCGGATATCGAAAACTCTTGGTTGGGATGCATTACCAATACTGTGCCATCGTCTAGATCCTGAAATTTTACAGGGTGTAATGCTTCCAGGGTCGAAAGCGCTGCTTGGATGTCGGCGCTAGAAAGGCTTCCGGAAATTGTGAGTTGGCCCAAAGTGTGGTCGGAGTACTGAAAGAAAATATTTCCTATTTGCCCAAGATCGGAAAGGACAGTGGCTAAGGTTTGATCCTCATAAACTAAAGCGCCTGTTCGCCATAGAGCGAAAGTAGTCTCATCTATATTCTCGATGCTTGGTGCGCTAGCCGTGTCTTCCCAAAATGCAGACTGACCTGCTTCGATTAGCACTGGGCTGGACCCTTGTTTTCCCGAGCGCTGTATCACGATGGCACCGTCGTCAACGGCAACATCGAGTCCCACAGCATAATGCCCTTGAGGAATGAATTCAGTCTCCAATTCTACGGAGAAAGTAGTCCCGATATCTTGGATCCGATAATTACCGGCCAGGAGTTCAAATGCCCTGGGGTCTTCCGCAATTTCGAAAATGGCGGCTCCAGCCAACAGGCGGGCAATCCTCTTCTCATCGCTGATGCTGATTTGCACTTGTGAACCTGCTCTGAGAGTAAGCCTTGTGCCGTCTTTTAGTGTGTATTCGGCACTCTTGCCTTCCCGCGCAAAATAGCTCTGTGGTGCTAGTGGTCGAAGCATAGATGCACCGATTAGTATGAGCGTAATGCAGCCAACGATGCTCGCAATGGCCCATGGAGTGTTGCTTGGCTCTTCGCGTCTTTGCGATTGAAAGCGGGTCTTAATTCGTTCGACTTCGCCTACCGGAAAATGCTCAGCCTTGCCGAGACCATCCATCGCTTCTTTGGCAGTTTCAAATTCAGCACGGTTTTCTGGAGATGCATTCCACCATGCGTCAAACGTCTTTTTTTCATCAGCATTCATCCCTGCTGCATCCATATGGCGCATGAGCCAGTACGCCGCTGCGTCTTCAGCAGATTCAAAGTCTCTGGGTTGGGGTTTATTCGTCACTATCAGCGAAGACGCTAAAAGGGCGCCAGACCTCTATTCAAGGAAAGATATTTTTTACTATAGAGGCAGGTCAGTCCTGCATAGTATCCTTCGCAACCTTACAAACCCGAATTGCGCGAATCATGTGTTTTTCGACTGTGCTTTGCGAAATTCCCAATTTAATTGCGATTTCGCGGTAAGAGAGATTGCCAAAGCGGCTCAGAATAAAAACCTCTCTACATCGCTCAGGTAGTGTAGCAATAACCCTTCTCGCAAACTGAAGATATTCGCGGCTTTGGAGAGCCACTTGTGGGCTCGCTTCTTTTTCGTAAAGCTCGGATCCGACTGCCTCGATGTCTACGAGTGGTAGGTCAATCCTTGTTTTTTGACGCGAGCGATCAACGAGAAGGTTGCGAGCAATTTGAAAAATCAAGCCTCGAGAATGTTGAACCGAGGTATTTCTAGAGTATTTGAGATAGCGTCTGAAGGTTTCCTGAGTGAGATCTTTAGCCTCGTGTTCGCATTCAACTCGCGCATGGAAGAAAGCCACAACACTCTCGTATTCATCGAGAGCAGCATCTGCAGGAGCGTTTGTTTGAGAAGGATTCATAAAAGTTAAAGCTGCGAGCCTTGAACTTTTGAGAATGATCCTCAATACCACTTTCGGTCAAGGGGGATTTGGATTTTGAAGTTTGCGACAGGTGAGGTGTATGCCTGTTTTACCAAGGGTAGGCATTGGTCATAGCGTGCGTAATTGCGGCGGCGCTTTAGGGACAAAGCGTCCTACCAAATTGGCGTTTGCGGTGACTTTGGGGCGTGGGATCGGGTAGGGCGGCATGTCCCTATGCCGCCGGAGGACTGGGTGTAGTTGCGTGTCGACGGGAGCGTGATTGCGGCGGCGCTCTACGGACAAAGCGCCATACCTCTAAGACTGTGCTTTGAAGTCGTTTTCATTCCAGGAATAGGGCCAAGTGTTTGCGGCTTTCACTAAGTCGGCCCTGACTGGATTTTTGACTACATATCCTATTTTTTCATCGATGGATTCTTTATTGCGTAAGCGATGCTCGAAGAAACCATCTTGCCACACAATTTTCAGTTTTCGTGAAAGGTAGCGTTTCCACAGAGTAATTATTGCAGGAATCGAATACTCTGCGGTGTTGAGTGAGGCAATCAGGTGTAGATGGTCGGGCATGATCACTGCCTGTTTCGGATGCCATTTTCCTTTTTCGGCGTAGAAGACGATTGCTTCCTTAATTCCTTCGGCGATTGCGGGGTGCGCCAGAGTGTTAGTTCCGCGATGTGAAGCGTTGATCGTTAAAAAATAGCTCGCACTTGAATGAACCCATGACGGGACGGAGTGATACATCCGTTTGCGAATCGGCAGGTCCATCCACTTTAGACGATTCGCGAGGCTGCATTTTCGGATGTAATCTAAATGTCGTCGAATCTGGGGGGCGGCAGTCCCTATGCCGCCGGGGGTGGTGTGGGTGGTTGAGTTCCGTATCGGTGGGAGCGTAATCGCTGTGGCGCTTTAGGGACAAAGCGCCCTACCTATATATAATTACCGCTGTGCCGAGAGTGCGTTTTCGATGCTTACGATGAAGCGCTTTACGTCGTTGCGGGGGTCGAGTCGCTGGGCGTCTTCTAGGTGCTTGAGAGCGCCCTCTAGGTCGCTCATTTGGACACGAACGCGACCGAGACCTACCAGTGCTTTCGATCGCGTTTCCGTAATGTGTGTAGCACGTTCAAAGTAAAACTCTGCCTGTTCGTAGGATTCAATCTCTAGATGAAATTCACCCAGTGCCATGAGGGTGGGGCTGTTGACTGGGTTTGTTTCTAGAATTTTTTCAAGTGTGGCAATTGCTTCTGTATGTGCGCCATTCTTCATTTGTATCTGCGCAGACATTACAGATTTCTGGATTAACTGTTCTGGTGAGAGCTCAGTTCTGAGGGTCGTATTGAGCGTTTCCAGATAGGCCTCGGCTTCAGGGAGTAAATTGCGCTGGATGAGGAGCTCGAGAGGCTTGAATGCGAGGGCCGCTTCAATGTCCGGATTGTCTGCAATGGCTTGTGTGTAGTTTTTTACCGCCAACTCTGGGATATCTTTCGTGAGATAGAGGTCTGCGAGCAGTTTGAATGTTTCGAATGATCCTTTGCCGAGGCTTACCGCAATTTCGAGATTGGAAACGGCGTCATCTAGGCGATCTTGCGCGAGATACGCGTTTGCTTGGAACAGCCAATAGTCTGTTACGCTTGGATCCTCAGCAATAAGCTCAGAAAAGAGGGCGATCGCCGCATCATACTGATCGGTCATCAGCAGGCACTGGGCTTGGCCGCGCCGGAGGTCCAGACTGTCTGGAGCGAATATCCGCGCCATCTGATAAGCGCCGAGCGCAGATTGGAATTTGTCTTGATTGAGATATCCGTAGGCAAGCATGCCGTAGCTCTGGTCGTCGCCTCCACCGAGGGCGATCACTGTGAGGAGATGCTTGATCGCGAGGTCGTGCTTGTCCTGCTGGATATAAATCAAGGACAGGTTACGGTGCGCTCTGCGAAAATCAGGAAATTTCACAAGTGCCTGTTTCAGGTAACGCTCTGCTACTTCATATTTCTGCAGACTGTAGTGGAGGCTGCCGACAAGGAAATCAAAGGCAGCATTAGACTCCGCGTTGATGCCCGCTGCGGCGACGCGAATGGCTTCGTTTGGGTTAGTCTTAAGGAAAGGTTCAATGGCTTCAAAAAGCGGGCGATCATCTTCAGTGATCTTCGGCTCGATCGCAGAATTGAAGCCGTAGCTTCCGAGAAAACGCTTTTTGTATTCCGAACTATTCGGACTCGTGTCGGTGAGTGGAAAGGTGTTAGCCGCGAAGCTGCAAGGAGCAGTTAGTATAGCGGCGAAAAAACAGATGAAGGTTTTCATAAAAATTACTTGGGTTGTTTCAGCACAATGGGCCACTCGCCTTGGACGGAGGTCGCGACGCCATTTACTTCTGGCTTCGTGAAACGTGCTTGGCGTATGACCTCACGGGCCGTTTTCTCAAGAAGGGGATGCGTCATAGATACTATCTTCAGGATCTTCGCTCTGCCATTTGGCTGAATTTCGATTAAGGCAATGACCTTCCCTTCGGTAATGCCTCGCCTAGCCAGTTCCCGCGGAAATTGAATATTGGGTCGGTTGATAATACGGGGTGCCTGAGGAAGGTCCGCAAAAGTAAATATTTGCTGAATATCTCCCACCGTATCGACCTCGGTTTGGAAACTCTGCGTGGAGATTCCCATTGCTAGGGCGTCGCCGATTCCGGGATTCAGAGACATCTCGAGCTGGTTCAAATTGAGTTCACTGAAATCCTCCTGAAACTCGGGCTTGGGTGGAGGCTCCGTTTCTTGGACCTCTTCGACGGACTCAGGGGGCGCCTTGACTGCGGGAGGGGTAATCGTGACCGCTTCGCGGAACTCGATTACACGCTCTTTTTGGAATGATATCTTTTGAGTGAAAGGCACTAGGACGAATAAAAGACTGGCCATGGCTATGGAACCACCCAGGGCGATCAGTAGACGGGTCTTAGAGTCGACTTTCGGAAGTGTGCGTTCCATCAAGATGTTGTCTATTGAGAGGTCGCTAGGTTGATACTGGTTGCTCCAGCGAGTGCTGCTTCGTCGTGGACTCTGGCATACAAATCGATGGAGCCATTTTTGTCGGCTTGTATGATGACCGGCATATCACCGTCTTGTTGGATGAGGCGTTTCACGATTGCGCGCACACCTTTCACTCCAACTTCATTACCGCCGTAGACTACTTTACCATCTTCAGTGATCGCAATGAGGATCGAGTTTTTTTCAAGATCGATTGCGGAAGCCGCCTGCGGGCGTTGAACTTGCACACCAGTCTCCTCGACGAATACGGTGGTGACAATGAAGAATATCAGAAGAATGAATACGATATCTATGAGGGGAGAGACGTTGATCTCATCACCCTTGCTTGAGTCATCAAATAAGAGATTTCGTTTTCTCATGCGGCTTTGGTCCCGTTTTGGGCCTGCTTGAGGTTAATGTATTCCAATCGAGCGATGCTACGTACCAGGCGGTTTCGGCTCTGTATGATGAGAGATATGACGACAAGCGCTGGAATGGAAATCATAAGCCCCGTCTGAGTTGTGATGAGCGCTTCTGAAATGCCTTCTACTATGTTTTCGAATTTGCTCCCTTGGGTTTCCACCATACCCGAAAATGTCGAAAGCATACCGGTAACTGTGCCCAGAAGCCCGACTAGGGGACTCGTTGTTGTAATGATTGCTAAGAAGCGGATGCGCCTATTTATTTTTGGCAAGTATTCATTGCGAACTTCGGCGAAGTGCCGCTTTATCTGAAATGCGCTTATGTTTCCGTGTAAGAAGAAGGGGCGAAATAATGACATTGGATTATTTGCCTCGGAGGCGAGCCGTTCATCAGTGAAGCGGTAAACGCGATGCCTCAGTAAAAAATTTCCGTTGGTCTGAATGAAAAGATCAATGGCTGTGAAATAGATAAAGACTGCCAGGATGAAAAGGGGGCCCATTAACCACCCGCCACTCATCCATACCGCGCTAAATTCCTCAAATAGGCTGGGGGATCCTGCCTCCATTATTTAGGAGCCTGGCGCGACAGGCCGTTAACAAATGCTACGGAGAGTCTCTCAGTATGGGCCATGACTCCAGCGACTTTGCGGGAAAGGATGGCGTGAATAATGAGTGCTGGGATCGCCAATACAAGGCCGAGTTCAGTAGTGATCAAAGCTTCGGAGATGCCTGAGATAAGTGGTTTGGGGTCGCCCGCTCCAAAGACTTTCATCAGGTTAAAGGTCTTAATAATTCCTGTCACCGTGCCAAGTAGTCCAAAAAGGGGAGCGACCGAGGCGGTTACGGCGATGACGTTTAGGTATTTGCTCAGCTTGGGTTGAGTGTTGAGCATAGACTCGTACATCGCTTCCTCGACGAGTTCGATCGCTTCCTCTGAGTGCTGGACACCTTGCACCAGCATATCTTGTGATGGTTGCGGTTGATTGCGTGCCAGGGCGAGGGCTTCATCTTGATTGCCGTCTCGGATGGATACCACGAGATCGTGAATAACCGAGGGCGCCGGATGACGTATGGTCATTATTTGCGCAAATTTAATCAGAGCGACGATTGTCGAAAGGATCGCAAACCCTACGATAGGATATACCCAGATGCCTCCTTTTTCCAAGTGCTCCCCGATGGAGTCCTTGGTCGACGCGATTGCCAGAGCATTGCCGAGACTCAAGTCCATGGGTAGCATGCCAGATTTAGTATTGGAAACCTCAACGATTTCCGCTTCTAGCGCCTCATCCAGATTTTGAATACGGGCTTGTAACGATTTGCTCTCCTCGACAACACCGGCATGGACTCCGGAGACGTCTATGAAGTAGACGAGGGGGCCAATTTGAATGAATTCGCCATCGACCAGAGCGCCATCGGAATTGAGAGCTTGGCCAGAGAAGGTTTTGCCGCCGATCGTCGTTTGTATGCGTTCCATGGATTCGCCGATTAAAGCGATAGACTGTTTGAGCTGTTCGAGGGGTGTTGCATCGGGATCTTCGAAAAACAAATTCAACTCGCGGACCGACCTACCAAAGGTGTCCATTTCAGCCACGGACAGACCACTCTCATAGCTACTGGTGTATTCTCCAAACAAGGTGCGCGAAATATAGTCGGTTTCTTTGCGATAGCTTGCTACAGTTTCGCGTAGAGTTTGGAGATCAAGCGCGCGACTATCATCTATTTTCCGGGCTTCGCGTAGCTTGTCTTCAAGAACGGCGGCTTCGGTTTCCTTTTGTCTTAGTTCTCGCCCGAGGGGAATTTGCTTCGCCTGGATTTCACTGCGTTGTGCATTGAGGCGCGAAATAGCATCCTCAAGTTTGGCTCGTTGAGCTTTTGCAGCTTCTTCTAGGGTCTGTCCTGCGAGGAAAGAAGTCCCAAGAATTGAGGTGAATAGAAAAATTTTAAGTACCTGCATCAGTGACTAGTTTTGAAGTTCTACAGGTAGGCTGATGAAGCGTGCTTCTTGAGAGGTGTTTTGAGCGATTGCTATGACTTCTGCGATTGCGCTCCCAAGCTCGGGTTGCGAGGTCCATTTCCAGCCCGTAGGGCTAGCTTGTCCGATTCCTGCATCAGCAGCTGAGCGACTGCGGTAGTAAGCCGCACCCAAGCCGATGTACACAGTCTGCACCTCTCCTTGGCTGCCATCTTCGAGAGTCTTAATTTCATCAGTGACCGTGATGACGCGGTCGAATTTTTGTATCGTGGAAAGGATTCCGACCACGGTTTGCATGCGTTCAGCGAGCCCCAGGGAAGTCTTGGTGGGATCGTTGGGTAGACGGATGAAAAAAGGCTCCAGTCTTTTCTCGAGTGGTGCCGGAAGTTGAAGCTTCAATGTCTTGAGCTGAGGCTCGGTAGTATCGAGAAACTCTCTGATCGCTGATCGCTGCGCATCGAGTGACTCTCGCTCTTCTACGAGCTTTTTACGTGCGGCATCCGCTGCCGTAGCGTTGGAATCAAATTCTCGCAGCGCGTTCTCAAGTTTTTCGATATTTTTGCCTTCAACTGCGATCAGATCCTTCAGTAGGATCTCCTTCTCAGCCCATGCTGCAGACTCGGCAGAGATTGATTTTTCTACATCTACCCACTGTTTTACGGTATCGCGGAGTGATTCGACGCCTTCATCCGCGAAAAGTCTAGCAGAGTGCGATGTGAGGCATACCGCTGCACATAAAGTTAAGAATTTCATGATGATCTTGATAGTTTGGAGGATTCGGACAGCCCAAAATGTGAATGCCAAAACCCGGAAAAGAGGTCTAGAATTCAATCCAGTCGCCTGTAAGAGCTCGATTATCAGATCGTTAAGCAGCGCTTTCCCGGATTCTTAGTCGAATCGTGTCCTGTATTGCAAGTCTGGAAGGATGGTTTCCGGTCTATTTTTGAAGAGAAGGGTATTAGTGAGAGTTAATGCTGAAATTGATCAGAATTAGTAATATTACACATTTTAATGAGAATGAATTGCAATTATGCGCATTGTCGACCAATACCGACCAGAAATTCATCCGCGGAATTGATATCGCCACGCTTCATCCGGATCGAAGGTGGCGTTCTAGACTCTCTCACTCTCTTCCCGAATTCAGAATAGCGAATGATCAAAATCATCTAGATATGAGTAGTGACACACCACTTCGTATAACGGGATTCCTCCTGTTAGGTTTTCTCGGTTTCTCCCTGCACGCGGGCATTGAGGCACTCTTGCTGAGCTTTGAACTATCGGCACGGGAATCGGTCTCAATTGTGGAGGCTGGCGAATCTGTAGAACAAGCTGCTGAGGAGGCGCATGATCATTCGGATCACGGCGACCACGGTCACTATCATGACCATGGCGAAGGTTCCGGTGACGACATGGAAGCGATGAAATGGTTTATTGGCATATTTGTCACCCTAAGCGCTTTACCGATTGTGTTGGCCTTATCAGTCAAAGGTATCGCGGGTTGGGCCGTTACCGCAATTCTGAACGTGCTTCTCACCGGAGTGCATGCACTTCACTACGTGGGAGAGATGAGTGGAGGCCTCAATGGAGTCGGTTTGATGAGCATCCTCGTTCATGTCCTTCCATCGGCTTGGGCCTGTGTGCTTATGTTCAAATGGATTGGGCATTTAAAGCAGTCGTAGAGCTGGCCAAGTGAAAGGTATGCAGACCTTTTCTCATAGCTATCTGGAGCCCAGATCAATGCACCATTAAAAATACAAACTTTGTTTTTTAGATACAAAGTATCATTGAGACTAGGTGACTGTGACGTGGCATCACCCAGGCGGCAGATTTAAAGATGCAATAGCGCCGGGGGGCCTTATCTGTAAGATCCTAACACTCCTCTAATCTGTCGGGCTTACGGAAGGTCCGAATCTAAACGAGAGACTTCCAAAAATGGCGAAGGCCGCATAACTTTCGCTATGCGGCCTTCATGGGTGCAGGGCTCAGATTTGAACTGAGGACCTTCAGGTTATGAGCCTGACGAGCTACCGGGCTGCTCCACCCTGCAATAAGATAAGCGTAGGAACATGCGCGGTGGGGTGAGGCTTGGCAAGGGCAATTTTGAAATGTTTCGTGGATGATCCCGAGTCTGAGATTAGATGCCGGGCGTCCTTCGCTAACCCATCTCGAGTTGGGGGCTCTGAACCTTCGTGATTTTTCTTAAGCTTGGTTGGCAATTTCCAGGACGGCCTGGGCGAATCGGTCGATTTCTTCAATCCGGGTGCAGAGGTGTGGGGTGATGCGGAGTCCGGGGACCCGTTTATGTCCGATGGGGACGGTGAAAATGCGAAAATCGTCGAAGAGTTTTTGGGCAAAGACTTTGGGCTCGATACCCTGGATGCCGACGTTGCCAATGGCGCAGGTGCGTGAGTGCTGGGTCGGGGAATTATAGATGACATTGGGGTGATCGCGGACCTGATCGACCCAACGCTTGCGGAGGTAGCGAAGGCGCTCTTGTTTGAGGGTGGAGCCGATGGCGTTGTGGAATGCGATGCAGTCTGGGATGGTTTCGTGGGCAGCGTAGGGTTGGGTGCCGAGCGTATCGAGTTTGCGGATATCGCCGGGTTCGCGGATCCTTCCGATGAGCGGCTGGATGTCTTTTACCCGATCCTTGCGCACGTAGAGAGCCCCGAGCCCGAGCGGCGCACAGAGCCACTTGTGCAGGCTGGTGCCCATGAAGTCGCAATTGAATTCAGAAACTTGGGTGTCGATGTGAGCAAATCCGTGGGCGGAATCAACCAGGACGTCGATTCCTTTGGATTTGGCAACATTTGCAATCTTTGCGACG
>JBCCBL010000034.1:0-14612 GCA_039034055.1 Verrucomicrobiota bacterium
CACGAGCACATGCCGCATTACCTAGACGCGCTACAATTGACGGTGCGCCAGGGATACGATGTGGCAATGAACCGATTAAACCAGAAACCTAATAAATGAGTATAACAACCACTAGATATTACCGAGCATCCTTTGTATTGGATACGCGCGGTCTTGAAGCTTCCGCCGAGGATCTGATCGAAGAGTTTTCGGAGATCTCCACATCGCTGGGCGCTGAGGTGACCAAGAAAGAAAACATGGGAGTGCTTCCCTTCGTGAGGATCACGGATAAGAAGTTTCCCGAGGGCACCTTTTTTCAGCTTGAAGTCAAGGCTGAGCCTACGTTCCCGGCTGCGATTAAAGAGAAGCTGCACCTTGATCGCCGCGTAAACCGGATTTTGGTCAACAGCCTTTAATCGATTTTCGGACTTGCCTCGGGCTTTCATTTAACTGAACAAATATTCATGGCTTCGTTCAATAAAGTAATCCTTTTGGGTAATTTGACCCGCGACCCTGAGATGCGGATGACCCCGGGCGGACTTGCGATTGCAAAGTTCGGCCTCGCTGTGAATCGCAAGTATACCACCAAAGATGGTGAATCGCGTGAGGAAGTCACCTTTGTGGATTGCGACGCTTTTGGGAAGCAGGCTGAGATCATTTCTCAGTATGTGAAAAAGGGCGGGATGCTGTTCGTTGAGGGGCGATTGAAGCTTGACCAGTGGGAAAGCAATACCGGTGAGAAGCGCAGCAAACTTGGCGTGGTTGTTGACAACTTTCAGCTGATGCCACGGAGTTCTGATTCTGCTAATTCGGGTGGTGGAGATCGTGGATATGATCAAGTATCTCCTCCAAGCCGCCCTCAGGGTAACAGTCGACCTGCGACACCGAGCCCTGTCGAAGACATCGATGATGATGTCCCATTCTGATTTTAGAGCATTTAATAACCAATATATAGAAAGTATACCCATGTCGGTAAAAGAAGTATTGTTGCTACAACCGGTTGACGGTTTGGGCGCTGAAGGTGAACAAGTCACCGTTAAACCGGGCTATGCCCGCAACTACCTGCTGCCTCGTAAGCTCGCCATTCCGATGACTCAGGCGAATCGCAAGCAGATGGAATCACTCAAGGCGCGTCGCGAGGCACGCCAAGCTAAGCTGCTCAGTGAAGCGGAGGAATTGGCCTCTCGGGTAATCAATATTAAGCCCGTCTTTGCGGTGAAAACCGGCGAGGGTGGTAAGATGTTTGGCGCCATCACGGTAGGTGATATTTTGGCGAAGCTTGAGGAGGGCGGCATGAGCTTGGATAAGAAGCAAGTGCTGCTTGAAGCCCCAGTCAAAACCCTTGGTAAGCATGCTGCCACAGTGAAGCTCCACACAGATGTGATCGTCGAGTTGTCTTTTGAGATCGTCTCCGAAAATCCAATCGAAGATGGAGAGGCAGACGGGGAGTCTGCTGAGGCTTAGACCACCGAAAGCTACTTTTCCTAAATGGGCTCGGCCGTGAAGGTCGGGCCTTTTTTCTTTTTGGGCTAGCATCGAATTTGTTGAGAACTCGTGAACAACTTTTCGTAGCCAATGGGCTGGGCTTCAGTCAAGTTTGTCGTTTAGGGACTCGGTCCCTCTCGAGTCATTTTTTTACAGGTATTTCTCTCTATCCATGTCTGCTCAACCGCCGATTAAATCTCCTTTCAAAAAACGCACTCAATCCGACTCGATGGTAGATTCCCCCGAATTGGCAGGGCGGGTGCCGCCGCATGATTTGAGTGCTGAGGCGGCCCTTTTGGGGGCATGTATCATGGATGGGGGGCGCGATACGATGACGGTGTGTATTGATGCTCGTTTGTTATCTGAAGCCTTTTACAAACCGAGCCACCAGCTGATTTACACCGCGATGTTGGAGCTTTATAAAGAGGGTAAACCTTTTGATGAAATCATCCTAGCAGAGCATTTAAGGCGCTTGGGGCACCTCGAAACAGTCGGAGGCTTGGTCGCATTGAATCAATTGACCGAGAATATCGATGGGACGATGTATGCTTCATACTACCTCGAAATTGTTAAGGAGAAGTGGTTGATTCGTCGTTTGATCCGAACATCGACGAAAACGATTGAGCGCTGTTTTGAGGCGCAGGAGAGTGTGGATCAATTCCTCGAGGAGGTGGAGCAGGATGTTTTCGGAATCAGTCAACAACGGGTGACCGAGGCAGCGAAACACATCAAGGAGCCTATTGATGAGGTGACTCGCCAGATTCAAATGTTGATTCAGCGGACGGGGTCGACTTTTGGGGTGAAGTCTGGATTCAAAGACATCGATGCGATGACTTTTGGGTTTCATCCGGCTCAGATGATCATTTTGGCAGCCCGTCCTTCGGTGGGAAAGACTTCGTTGGCCATGAATTTTGCGGAGCATTGCGTCCTGCCGTCGGCGAGTGATGGGGCGGAGCCGATGGCTTGCTTGGTCTTTTCTCTAGAAATGGGTGCGGATCAGTTGGCGATGCGTCTTCTTTGTTGCCGGGCGCGGGTCAATGCGAAACGGATCCGCGATGGTTTTTTGAACGAGGAGGAGCAGCGCAAGCTTGCGACCACCGCAACGGAGCTTAAGAGCGCCCCGCTTTATATCGATGACTCGGGGGGTCTGACGATAATGGAAATGCGCGCCAAGGCGCGACGGCTGGCGGCTCGGGTGCCGCTGAAGTTGGTCGTCGTTGATTACCTTCAGTTAGCTTCTGGAACTGATCCAAGGATGCCGCGTGAACAGCAAATTGCGGAAATTTCGCGAGGCTTAAAGAGTATGGCGAAGGAACTTAACGTCCCGGTGATTGTTCTCAGTCAGCTCAACCGTGAATCTGAAAAAGAAAAACGAGACCCTCGGCTGTCTGACTTGCGCGAATCGGGATCGATTGAACAGGACGCTGATACCGTTTTCATGCTCAGTCGCCCCAGGGGTGATGGAGAGGGCGAAAATGGGGACAATGGCCTGCCTGGAGACGTGGAGAAAATCAATTTAATCATTGCCAAACAGCGAAATGGCCCAGTAGGAGAAGTCCCTTTAACCTTTATCCGGCAGTACACTCGCTACGAGAATTTCACTGCCTAGATTCCCTACTTTAACCTTTCTCTATGACTGTATTCAGACTTTTAGTCTCGATCATTGTATTCTCGCTTTGCTGTGTCGGGGTGTCTTTTGCCCAGGTTGGAGGGGCTCCCGAGGAAGAAGTTGTCACGGTGGAACGTGTGGATGTCCGCTTTGATGGAGTGAAGTCAGTGAGTGAAGCCTATGTTCGAGGCAACATTCAGGTGCGGGCGGGAGATGTCTATGATCAGGGCAAGATTGACCAATCGATCCGGGTGTTATTTTCGACACGTTTGTTTGAACATGTAGACGTCGACCTGGATCGTCTTGGTGACGACCGAGTGGTGGTGATCTTTGTGGTGCGACCGAAATATAAGATCGAGACAGTTGATTTTGTCGGCAATGATCGCGTCTCAGATCGGCGTTTGCGTCGAGAGGCGGAGATCCGGCGCGGTACCTTTCTCGATGAATTCAGCATAGCTTCTGGAGCCGCCAAGCTGGATGAGTATTATCTCAAAAAGGGTTTTTCGGATATTGAAGTCGATTACGAGGTCCTTCGGGATCGGGTCCGGGGTACGGCGCAGGTCACTTACACGATTGACGAGGGAGAAAAAATTCGCGTCAAAGACATCGAGTTCATCGGGAATGATAGTTTCGGGGATCGGGAACTGCGCGGCGAAATGGATACGCGCAAATGGTGGATTTTCTCATGGCTGACGGGCGGCGGAAAGTACAAGGAAGATGAATTCCAGGATGACTTGGTTTCTCTGAAGGATTTTTATAAAAACGAAGGTTATCTCGATATCACTATCGACGAATCCAAGATTGATTTCCAATACCCCAAACCCAATCGGCTGGAGTTGACGCTCGAATTGGTCGAAGGGCCTCGTTACTATGTAGGAGACATCGCTTTTGAGGGAAATACTATTTTCACCTCTGAGGAATTGCGGCGGTCCTTGCGCCTTCGTTCCGGTGATATTTTTTCTCCGGAAAAGGTAGACGAAGCGATCCAAGCGGTTCGCGACTATTTTGGATCCCAGGGCTATCTGGAGACGTTTGTGCGAGCAGAGCGGGTTCCGAATCTGCAGACGCGCGATATCGATCTGAATTTTCTGATCAACGAGAGCGAGAAGTTCTATGTTGAATCGATCAATATCGAGGGGAATACCAAAACCAAAAGCCGGGTAATCCTTCGGGAATTGGCGCTATCTCCGGGTGATGTCTTTGACAGTGTTCGGATGAGAAACAGTGAAGAGCGTCTCAAGAATACTCGCTTTTTTGATGAGCGTGGCGGGGTCCAGCTTTCCCCGGAGGTCACCAACATCCCTGGCCGGAAGGATTTGCGCATCGCTGTGCGTGAAGGGCGGACCGGGACTCTGACTTTTGGTGCGGGTTTCAGCTCTTTGGAGAATGCAGTATTTTATACCGAGCTAACTCAGGGAAATTTCGACCTTTTCAATTGGCGCTCGGGTTTTCAGGGAGATGGCCAGAAATTTAGACTGCGCTTGCAGATTGGCTCGCGGAGTAATGAGATTGTTTTAGCGTTTGAGGAGCCGTGGCTTTTCGAGCAGCGTTTGGCTTTTGGTTTCGAGGTGTATCGCAGGCAGTCAGATTTTGTGTCCTCGCTCTATTCAGAGATTCGGACTGGATTCCAAGTTTACCTGCGTAAGAGACTTTTTGAGTTGGTAGAAGGACGTATTGGTTATGGTCTGGAGCTGATCAAGATTGACGATATTTCACCGTTCGCCCCTGAGTTTTTCATTGAACAAGCGGGGAGCGATGGCGAGATCACGGAGCTGGCTTCGCGGATTTCGCTTCTGCTCTTGCGTGACACCCGAAACAGCCTGGTCTTTCCGACCCGCGGTTCACGCTACACGATAGACCAGGAATTTGCTGGAGGAATTTTAGGCGGGGATGTCGATTATTACAAACTGGAGATGCGGGGAGCGAAGTATTTCAAGCTCTTCGATTTTCCGCTTGAGCAGAGCATTGCGTTCTTGGCTCGAGGCGGGGGGATTCAACCTTATAGTGGTGATGATGCAGACGTGCCTTTTTACGACCGCTTCTTCTTAGGAGGGCCGGATAGTCTGCGTGGTTTTGATTTTCGTGATGTCGGACCCTATGATAGCGGCGAACCGGTCGGTGGTAATAGCTACATGATGGGTAGCGTTGAATATACGGTGAAAATTGCTGACCCGCTGCGATTTGCGGTATTCTATGATACAGGTTTTGTGAATGCCGGAAGTTGGGATTTCGATCCGAGCGACTACAATGACAATTACGGGGTGGGTATGCGTATTATGGTGCTCGGGGCACCCCTGCGCCTCGACTATGGTATCCCGCTTACGACATCAGAAGACAACGAAGATGAGGGGAATCAGTTCCATTTCTCATTTGGTTCTCGCTTTTAACAGGCATCTTTTGCTAGTTCTGGAGTCTTTTCATTATTTTCTTCATTCCAAACCATGATAAATAGAACAATTGTTGCACTCATTCTGGCCGCATTTTCAGTGTCGCCTGCTTTCGCCCAGCAGGCTCCCAAAACCATTGCGGTGAATTTCGATACGCTCTTCCAGGAGTTTTACGAAGTGAAGGATGCTTTAGCCAAATTCCAGACCTCGATCGACGCAGTCGATAAGGAACTACAGACTATGGCATCGGAGATGCAGCCTCAGAGTGAAAAGCTCCAGGAGCTTGTGGCGAAGTCCCGCAACCCAGCGATGACTGATGACGCCCGCCAAGAGGCCGAGCAGGAAGCCGTACAACTTGACCAAGAGTTGAGACAGCGCCAGCAAGAGCTTGGTCAATTTCAACAACAACAACGCCAGACCCTCGGGCTCCGTCGCAACGAGATCCGCAAGCAGTTTGTTGAGAAGATTCGCGAAGTAGTATCTCAGTATGCGGAGAGTTCAGGTGCAGAATTGGTTGTTAACATCGCTCCCGTCGGTGGCAACGTGGGAGGCATCATTTTTGTCGCAGATGCGTATGACAAGACCAACGACGTTCTCGCGATCCTCAATGCTGATGCTCCGGAATCGGCAGAATAATTGAAGCTTTCCCAGACTCAATAAAACCTTTTAACCCGGCCATCGTCTCTTGATGGACCGGGTTTTTTGTTTCAAACCTGTAGCATTCCAATCGTGAAAAGACTTCCGAACCGTTTCTGGACCAGCCCGACATCCGTAGTTCTGATTTGTTCGCTTGCGTTGGGTGCGTGTAAGACCTTCGAGCCTGCGAAGTACAGTGAGTTTGTGAGAACCACAGACTTCACCAATTTCGACACATTTCGTCTGAGCAAAATTGAGGTTTCAAGGAATCCTCAGTTTCGCCGGGTCGATTCGGTATCGGTGGCAACGCGCGAGGCCTTGGATGAGACGCTGGATGCCTTGGGCTATGTTGAGGCAGAAGACTCTATGAGTGATTTTGTGGTGGAGGCGCGTTGGCGTTTGGTCTCAGCTCTTAAACTGAGGGAGTCGATGGTCTTGGGACCCCAAGGTGCACCTCGCGAGCACGGTCAAGCGCTTGAGAAGCGTTATAATCTGCTGATAGAGGTCTCGGATGCCGCTGGGGTTTTCTGGGTTTTTGAATCAGATGAACGTCTTTTGCCTCGAGAACTCACCGAGGCGCGCGCCCGTTCAATGGTTTCTCAAGCAATTGGGCGTTTTCCGACGAGTACTTTGTTTGGCCGCTCAAATCCATAATTAGCGTTTTGCAATTGGGCTTGGAGCGTGATTCGCTTTCGTTTTGATTCGTTTTAGATGAGCCTCTCGACTATCCAGAGTTTTGATGCAAATCGTTTGGCGGTGCCGGCGGTCCAGCGCATGCATGCCTATGTGCCGGGAGAGCAACCAGATTCTGAAAACTGGGTGAAGCTCAATACGAACGAGAATCCCTATCCCCCGAGTCCGATGGTGTTTCCGGCGATTCGAGATCGTGTGGCGAGCCTTGCAAAATACCCTTCGCCCACTAGCCAGCCTTTGCGCGAGTCGGCTGCCCGCCTTTATGGGATCAGCCCCCAATCCGTGATTGTTGGCAACGGTTCTGACGATGTCCTAAACCTCTTGGTGCGCGCTTTTGCGGGGGCGTTGCCGGTAGGCTCGGTGAATCCCGCTTATTCTTTATATCCGGTACTTGCAGCGATTTCTGGAAATAGCATGGAGTATGTGCCCTTGGACGAGCACATGCAATTTGACCCAGAGAGCATCCAGTCTGCGAAGGCCAATCTCTTCTTCCTCACTTCGCCCAATGCCCCGACTGGGGTAGGTGTGCCTAATGCGACAATCGCTAAGGTCTTGGAATGCTTCGAGGGTATCCTCGTCGTCGATGAAGCCTACGCAGATTTTGCAGAGGAAAATGCGATTGAGCTTCTCCACGAATACCCGAACTTGGTGGTCACCCGGACATTTTCTAAATCGTATGGATTGGCTGGATTGCGAGTCGGCTTGGCTTTGGCGCATCCTTCGATCATCGGGGTGCTCGATAAAATCCGGGATTCGTACAATGTAGATGCTTTGGCACAGGCAGGTGCGCAGGCAGCTTTGGAAGATCAGGAATATTTTAAAAGCATCATCGAAAAGATCCTGGCCGTTCGGAATCACACGCGCGCTTCGTTTGAAAACCGAGGATGGTTTACCTATCCGTCGCAGGCGAATTTCCTGTTTACGCGGCCCACGAATTCTGCAGGCGAATTCGGGCCCGAAATTGCCAAGTCTCTGTTTTCATTTCTGAAGGAGAACCGAGTGTTGGTGCGTTATTTTCCAAAATCACCGGTTACTGATGCCTATCTCCGAATCAGCATCGGCACGGAGGGAGAAATGGATTTATTATCCAAGAAAATCGATTTATGGCTGAGCAACGCATAGCAAGCAAGACCCGCAAAACGGGGGAAACGCAGATTGAAATAGAATGGAATCTCGACGGGAGCGGGGCCTCCGAGATTTCTACTGGGATTCCTTTCTTCGATCACATGCTCACGCTCTTTGCAAAACACGGATTGTTCGACCTGAAAGTGCAGGCGGTGGGTGATATAGAAGTCGATTATCACCACACGGTTGAAGATGTGGGGCTACTGCTTGGACAAGTCTTGCGCGAAATTTTGGGGGACCGCACTGGTTTAGTGCGGTATGGTTTTTTCCTTTTGCCGATGGATGAGGCTCTGGCTCAGGTGGCGGTCGATCTAGGCAATCGGCCCTATCTGGTCTATGAGGTAGAGCACAGTTCTTCGGGTCCGATGGTGAGGGATTTTAATATTCACCTCTTCAAGGAGTTTTATCAGGCGTTCGCCAATGAGGCGGGAGCGAATGTTCACATTAAGACTCAATACGGCTTCGAACCGCATCATCTCGCTGAAGGGGGTATCAAAGCCTTTGCTCGAGCGGTATCCGCAGCGACTCGTCTTGATTCTCGCCTCGAGGGAAAAGTAATGTCCACCAAGGGTTCCTTAAACGTGTAGCGATGAATTCCGAAGATAGCAAAGCTGCCGATATCGCGGTCATTGACTACGGCATGGGTAACATTCGCAGCGTTACGAATGCCTTGACATTCGTCGGTGCCGATTTCCGCGTGATCGCGACACCTGAGGAAATCGGTGAGGCTGACGGCTTACTACTGCCGGGGGTGGGTGCGTTGCGTGATTGTATCAAAGCGCTACGTGATTCTGGTCTGGATACCTTAGTGGAGTCTTGGATTGCAGCCGATAAGCCCTTCCTTGGAGTGTGTCTCGGCATGCAGGCTCTTTTCGAATATTCGGAAGAAGCCGGTATCGAGGGGTTGGGGGTGTTTCCGGGTAGTGTTGTTAAGTTTCGGGTGCCCGAGGGACTCAAGGTGCCGCACATGGGATGGAACACCGTTAATTTCTTAAAGGAAGATTCTATTATGAATCAGGGTATCGATTCTGGCCGAGATCAGTTTTATTTCGTGCATAGTTATCATGTTGAAACACCAGATAAGGAAATCATCTGGGCCGAGGCTGACTATGGGCATCCGTTCACAAGTGCGATCGCCCGAGGTCAGGTTTTTGCCACCCAATTTCACCCGGAAAAGAGCCAGAGCAAAGGATTGCAGTTGTATCGGAACTTCGTTCGGCTTGCCGGATCGTCGGTGCCCGCCTAATAAGACTGAATTTTCAGTTAACGGGTGTAATGTTATAGATTAGAATCACTAATATAGCCCTTAAGGAGTTGCTGACGAAGGTCGCTAACGGAGTTTACGATAGACAATGCGCGGAAAAACGGGATGTATTTTCGCTTCGTCTCTCTGACCAATTCAGTTGTTACTTCTGCTCAATATGGACGCATCGGCCCAATTAAACATCTCCGGATCTACTTACGATCTCCCCATCATTGTCGGCACTGAGGATGAACACGCCGTCGATGTGCGCGCACTGCGCAAAGATTCTGGATTCATATCTTTTGATGATGGGTATGCGAACACCGGAGCCTGCCAAAGCGAGGTCACCTACATTGACGGCGAGAAGGGTATCCTTCGTTACAGAGGGTATCCGATCGAACAACTTGCCGAACATTCCTCGTTCTTAGAAACGGCATTTTTAGTAATTTATGGAGAATTACCCAATTCGACTGAGCTGACCCAGTTTCGGCGAAAAATTCACGAGAGCATGCACATCCATACCGGGATGCAGGCGCACTACGCAGGATTCCCGGACAGTGCTCACCCGATGGCTGAACTCTCCGCGATGTTGAACACTCTGGGCTGCTATTACCCAGAAATGGCATCCAACGATCGCGATAAAGATCTCGAATCATTCGATGATGCGGTAGCTGTTCTGATCGCTAAGGTGACGACCATCGCTGCGATGACCTATCGCTCAAAGCGCGGTCTCCCTTTCAATTATCCCGATGCACGTATGCGGTATGTCGAGAACTTCATGCACTTGATGTTCACGCTGCCGTATGACAAATATGCCTCGAATCCGGAATTGGTGAAGGCCCTTGATCTCTTCCTCCTACTCCACGCGGATCATGAGCAGAATTGTTCGACCTCGACCGTCCGCATGGTGGCTTCGGGGGGTGCGAATATGTTCGCGTCCGCTTCTGCCGGGGTCTGCGCGCTTTGGGGACCGCTACACGGAGGCGCGAACATGGCTGTCATCAAAATGCTTGAGCAGATACATGCGTCCGGAGATGACGGCAGCCGTTTTATTGAAGGAGCAAAAAATGGCGAAGAGCGTTTGATGGGTTTCGGACACCGCGTCTACAAAAACTTCGATCCACGTGCCAAGATTTTGGGAGAAGCTTGTGAAAAAATGCTTGCGAGCCTTGGCACCAAAGATCCACTCCTCGACATTGCAAACCGTCTCAAAGATGCGGCCTTGAACGATGAGTATTTTGTGAAACGTAAGCTTTACCCAAATGTCGACTTCTACTCGGGCATCATTCTAAAAGCAGCAGGAATTCCGGTAGAAATGTTTACAGTAATGTTTGCAATCGGGCGGATGCCCGGGTGGCTTGCACACTGGAAAGAAATCGCGGCAAATCCAAAGGGGCGCATTCACCGTCCGCGCCAGATTTATACGGGTGCGGCCGAACGTGATTTCATCCCTCTTGAGTCACGCTAGGGCTCGTCTTTTCGCGGGATTTTGGAGTTTGTACGATGGCTTGATTTTTAGATCGAGCAGAGCGAATCCTCGCTATCCGCCGCTCGCAGTAGCGCGCAAAGCAATGTGAATCAGCGAGTGGGTTACCCTAATTAAGAAGGCGCACAGAGTGGCGTTTCTAGCCTTTTTCAAAAAGCTCTTTGCTCTCCGGTGAGTTTAGATTGATCAGCGACAATATGCCCAGGATCGTACCCAAGGGCACAGAAAGACAACAGAGTAGGGCGGCTGCGACACAGGCGAAGTAGTTATCATGCTTTCGGAAACAACAACCGATCCAGATGAATGCAATCAGGTGAATGATGGTCATGATCAAGATGGCCCATGAAAGGATTTCGAAGATGCGTTTAAATTGGAGGTATTCGCTGGCTCCGTAAAGAGAACCGATACTGGCAAAGAATTGATCGAATAGGTGATGTTGCGCACTTAGAATGAGAATTCCGGGGACCGCCAACAATCCAAAAAGGATGTAGAAACCCCCGATACGCCGAAGGGTCTCTTCGCTGTCGCCGTCTCTGGCATGGGGTAATGGAGGTGGTTTCATACCGAAAAAATTCGGATAGAAATCTCCAAAAATGAGAAAAATCATCTAGATCACATTGCAAAAACACGGTCGCTCTGGCCGATCATTTGAGGTCAAAAAAAAACCGCAGTGGAGGAATCCACCGCGGTCATGGGCTAAATTTTGGATTTTAGAAATGGGCGAAGAGACTAGTCCCGATTGCCCACGAAGATCATCACGTAATAGAGGAGGGTTGCCAAGCTGCTCACAAAGGCGGCCACGTAAGTCCATCCGGCAGCGTTGAGGGTTTGCACGACGCCATGGCGTTCATCGGCTTGGATTATCCCCAGACCGAGCAAGTGTTCGCGTGCACGCTTCGAAGCATCAAATTCTACGGGGAGAGTGATGAGCTGAAAGAGTGTCAAAACGAGGTAGATCGCGATAACCCCGAGAATTATCATGTTGGATGTGGCGAAGCCGATGAAACCTGCGCCAAAAATGCTGACTATCAAAAGGACAGGTAAAGCTTTGCTTGCGAAAGATGTCGCGGGCACCAAAGCCATGCGTGCTTCTAGAGGGGCGTATTTCTCGTGATGTTGGATGGCGTGACCTGCTTCGTGGGCGGCGACTCCAAGAGCGGCCAAGGATGTGCCGTGATAGTTGTCTTGGCTGAGCGCAAGGCGACGATTGCGGGGATCGTAATGGTCGGTCAATTGACCACGAATTGCTACGATGTCCACATCGCTTATGCCGGCTTGGCGCATAACATAGGATGCTGCTTCAGCACCGGTGATGCCTCCGCGTGATCTGACTTGGCTATACTTGCGATAAGTACTGCCAACTTTCATTTGAGCCCAAAGGCCTAGGATGAATGTGGGAACAATGAGTAATAAGAATGGTATCATCGAGTTTTATAGATCAAATGTTTGAACAATGGATAGCAGATGAGGTTCCACGAAGTCCACCAAATCCTGCTCACAAAGTTTATGACTGCTCTAGCTACCTGCAAGAGGACATGAGCGATTTTCATATAAGAGCTTTAACCTTGGGGCGGGAAAGAAATGGGACATTTTGATCCACGTTGCGAGTAGAGTTGCAGTAGGTTGTCTCACCCGTAGTTTTGCGGTGTGGATTGGTTTCGAATCATTGGCGTATGCATTGTGATCGCCTCGTGCGCATATGTCCTATGGGATTCGCGACGGCTCAGTCTCCTGTCGATGTTGTCTCTTTGCTACCTTTTGAAGATTCAGAGACGTCGGAGCTGGTGGCTAGTATATCTTTTCGCCTATCGAACAATCGGAATCTATGGGGTTTGCATGGGTTTATGGATTGTTTTTGGGCAGTTTGCTCGCTAACAATCCATCATGCGGTCTCAGGTCGAAGCGCTCGTCAAAGAACTCGAAATAATGAAAGAGGAGGGCATCACACATGTCTCCTTGGATCCTTTGTTGCTTGAGTCACTAGAGTCGGTGCTCGTGCCCAGGGCATCGGAGGTTTCGTATATCGAGACAGATGAACCCGCAATCGCGCGCAAACCATTGCAAACCCGTTCGCGCAATCGAGCGGGTCCCAGTGTTTTTGAAAACGTGATGAATGAGCTAGATCCTGCCCAATCTAGAGGATCTCGCAAAAGCCCTCCCAAAGTGAAAGCCAAGTCCGATGTCTCGAGTGTCTTACCAGATCCTCCAACTATCCACTTGCCCAAGGGTTCTAAAGTAGAGCGTTGGAATTGGCTTAAGGAGCGCGTGAAAGGATGCGAGACTTGCAAGGGGCAAGTTAAGTCGGGGATGCAGGTAGTCTTTGGAGTCGGTAACTTGGACGCCGAACTCTTCCTCTGTGGAGAGGCACCCGGAGCGGATGAGGAGGTCCAAGGTGAGCCATTCGTAGGACCCGCAGGTCAGTTGTTGAACAAAATCCTAGCGACGGCCGGTTGGACGCGCGAGCAGGTTTACATAGGTAACATCATGAACTGGCGACCGGACACTGGGGCCACTTTTGGAAATCGTCCGCCGACTGACGAGGAACTTCAGTTTTGCTTACCTTACCTGAAGGCTCAATTGGAAATTATCCAACCCAAAGTGATCCTGGCACTTGGCAAGACTGCGGTGAAAGGACTGGTCTCTCCGAACCGGACCGTAACGATGGGGCAGGTTCATGGGAAATGGCATGAATTTGAAGGAATTCCTGTAATGCCGACCTACCACCCATCGTATCTCCTTCACAATAATACCAGTCGCGCGAAACGGGCCGTTTGGGAGGATATTCTCCTTGTTATGGAGAAATTGGAAAAACCGATTTCGGAACGTCAGCGCGGATTCTTTCTATGAGGCTTGGTCGCGGTCACAAGGATAGTCTCGAAGAAGGGCTCTTGCGGCTCCTTCGCGACGACGTGGGATTCCACCGAGACAAACCCCGCAGTCTCAAGCCAGGCGCTTAGGGTTCGCTCAGAAAATCCTAACCAGGTATCTGCATATAGGTCTCGGGCTTTCTCAAAAGTGTGTTCTTTTAGGTCAAGAATCGCGATTCGTCCCCCGTTTTCGAGAATTCTAAACGCTTCGGCGATGGCGCGCTCGGGGTGGTGGGCGTGGTGCAGTGCTTGGCTGAGCAGGGCAAAATCAAAGGAGTTGCTATCTAAAGGCACCTGTTCGATATCTCCCAGTTTGTAGGTGAGGTTTTCGATCAGGTTTTTCTCGGCAAGCTCCGCTCCAAACTCCACCATTTTTGGCGAGGAATCAACGCAGACAACGGATTCAGCATGTTTAGCAAGCAGGTGGGAAAGCATCCCTTCACCCGCGCCGAGGTCGACGATTCGAATTTTCGGAGTTAGCCAAAGAAGACAGTGTCCCATAGCTTCCCAAGAGCGCCCGGGACAGTAGTTCTTTCCCAGTCTGCCAGCGATCGTGTTGAAATACTGCTCACTGACTTGGCGACGTTTATCGAGGATGCGGTTCAGGTTTTCGGCATCCTCCTGGATATCGAGGTTGTCGAGAGTCTCCGCGATGCTCGTGGCGAGAATGCTTCTCCAGGATTCGGGTAATTTTTGATTGATCTGATAAAATGTCTTTTTCCCGTCCCGGCGGTCGGACACCAAACCACCTTGTTTTAAGTGGGCAAGGTGGGAGGAAATGCGCGATTGGCCCATATCGAGAATTTCTTGGATTTCGGCGACGGCCAGCTCTTCGATCTTGAGGAGATGGAGAATCCTCAAGCGAGTGGCGTCAGCAAGGAGTTTAAGCAAGTCGAGCACATCACCAGGCATACTCTGAAACCTCCGTGCACAATCGATGGGGGACAAGGCGAAAAAGAATTTCGCAGACCCTTTTTAGTGAAAAAGCTGGATAAATCGTTGTCGAAGCCTCGAAACCGAACAGCCTAACACTCTCATGGGCAACCGATTAGAGGGATCATCCAGTCTTTATCTAAAGCAGCACGCCGATAATCCGGTGGAC
>JBCCBL010000035.1:0-14508 GCA_039034055.1 Verrucomicrobiota bacterium
ATGGACAAGCTCGAAGAGATTTTTGATATGCAGGAAGCGCTCAACGCCCGCATTGGTGTTAAAACTGAGGGCATGGATGAGGACGAAAAAGCGAAGTGGTTACTAAACTACACACGCGCGATGCAACAAGAGATTGCCGAACTCGTAGACTCAGTGCCTTGGAAATGGTGGGCAAAATACCAGGAGTTCGACCAACAAAACGCCCGTGTCGAGGTGGTGGACCTGTTTCATTTTCTCGTTTCGATGGCCCAGGTTCTTGGGATGAGTGCCGATGATGTTTATCAGGCCTACTTGAAAAAGAACCAAGTGAATCACAACCGTCAGGAATCTGGCTACGATAAGAAAGACCACGAGGACTCACGGCACATCTAGGCGCGAGGGGCCCAGGGGTAGGCCGAGTCTGTGGGGCGCGGATTTTTGGAAATCGCTGCGTCGGTAGTGGGCACTGAGTCGAATCCGGTAAAGTGGGTGAACAGTGAATGATGCTCGCGAAATGCTTCGAGTTCGGTGTGTCTGAGATGCTTGAAGGCCCACTCAAGCTCATTAGTGGCCTCTGGGATATCAATATCAACGCGCCCACTGACACAGTCCTGCTGCAGCAGGACTGCGGCGCTGTTTTTTCCGCAGCGGAAAATTTTGAGCAGATCTTCAATGTCTAATTCTGGAATATCGCGATAGCGGACGTGAAAATTCTCTCCGACGCACGGGGTGATGGGCGCTTCTGGGGTGCGGATGAGGATCACAAGTCGGTCAAATAGGTCTCCAAGATACATTCTCAAAGAAACATTGCAGGCACTGGCGACACGAGGGGCTGTCAGTAGGGTAAGGTGTAGCCAGTCTGCAGTGATGCGGGCTTTCTGATTTGAAAGCCAAATCGGTAGGGACGGTGTTCCCTTATTCATTTATTGGCAAACAGGGTTTGGGACTCCAGGTGTTTAACGGTGAACGGCATGATGGAGATGGCCACCTTGCGGATGGGGTTGGAGTCTCCGCTTGAGCCTGCGCGTTTGTCAAAAGCCCTTTCGTGGGACTCGAGTTATTAACATTTTTTTCCTAGAGATTTTATAACTCTTTGAAGAGTGAACTCTTACGGACGTGCTGATCAAAGTGCGGCCAGGCCATTTAGGAGGCGCTCGATGCCTTGAATGAGGGTTTTCTCCGGGCAGCCAAAGTTGAGCCTCAGGAATCCTGGGGTGCCAAAGAAGCTCCCGTCGGATAGACCGATCCCGTGGTTTTCGAAATGCGTGGCGAGATCAACATTCTTGAGGGATGTCATATCCATCCAGGCAAGGTAGGTCGCTTCCATTGGGCGCAGGGTTACCTTATCCTCCTGTGTCTCCAGGGCAGAGTAAAGGGTGTCGCGATTTTTTCGGAGGGTTTTGAGCAAGGCTTGACGCCATGGTTCTCCATACGAATAGGCAGCCTCGCAACCAGCATAGCCGAAACAATTAACTTCGGTGATCATCCCCCGGGCAGCTCGTTGGAAGGCCAGGCGCGTCTTGGGGTCTTCAATTACGGCGATTGAGCACGCCAACCCGGGAAGGTTGTAGGTCTTGCTTGGGGCAAACAGCGAAATGAGTTTTTCCCGAATCGGATGATCTAGGGTGCCCATCGCGACATGCTTGACGTCTTCATTCAGCAGAAGATCACAGTGAATTTCGTCGGAAACCAACCAGAGGCCGTGCTGGGTGCAGAAATCGGCGAGCCTTATAAGTTCGTCCCTCGAGAACACTCGACCCACCGGATTGTGAGGATTGCACAAAATAAACATCCGGGTCTCGGGTGTGATAGATCGTTCCATCGCATCGAAATCAAAGGTGTAGCGACCATCAACGTATTTGAGAGAATCGGTCACCAAGGTTTTGAGCTGGTTTGTCGGGGATGTCAAAAAGGGTGGGTAAACGGGAGTCGAGGTCATCACCGCGTCCTGGGGCTGTCCGCAGGCGCGCGCCGCAACATTAAGCGCCGGTACTAAACCTGGGAGCCAAACTAGGGACGATCTCTCAACCCTGAAGCCATGAGAGTCGGCTAGGTAATTGATCACGGCGGCTTCGACGGAGTCGTAGGGTTTTGTGTAGCCAAATATCCCGTGATCCACGCGTTTATAAAGAGCATCTAGGACTTTCTGAGGTGACTTGAAATCCATATCCGCGACCCACAATGGGAGGATGTCGCGATCCTTATATTTTTCCCATTTCAAGCTGCCGGTGTTGAGCCGGCTGAGGGGGGTCTCAAAGTCAAAAGTCTCCATGATTCATAAGATGCTGAGCAAGCAATTCGATGGCTGCCCGGGCGGAGGCCTGTTTGTTCTCGGAACGGCTACCTGTCCAGATGTTTCGAGAAACTTCGCTTCCATTGCTTCCTGCGACCCCGCAATACACGAGCCCGACGGGTTTCTCTGGAGTGCCGCCCCCAGGTCCAGCGATTCCGGTTGTAGATATTGCGTAATCGGCGCCGAAGCGCCTTCGAGCGCCTTTCGCCATCGCTGCGGCACAAGCTCCACTCACCGCTCCTTCGGATTCCAGAAGGGTATCCGGGACCCCGAGCAGGGAAACTTTCACGGAGTTCGCATAAGCCTGAATTCCTCCAAGGTAGAAACGAGAACTCCCGGGCCAGTCGGTGAGCCAGCTCCCGACAAGCCCACCGGTACAGCTTTCAGCAGTGACCAAAGTGAGCTGACGCCTGATCAAGATTTCTGCAAGGGGTTCTACTATACTCTCCATTTTATCGAATTAAGGCTGTCTGAATCGGATTGAATGTCCAGCAGCGGGATGGGTAAAAAAAGCGTATTCCAGACTACAGCTAGGCCTTGGAATTTATGTGATTTTATGTTCACTTTGAAGGATGAACCCGACGCGAGCAGATGGCTATCGGCGAATAATCCACATCGACATGGATTGTTTCTACGCGGCGGTGGAAATCCGGGATCGCCCGGAACTCGCTGATAGACCGGTCGCGGTCGGCGGCAGTGGCCGTCGAGGGGTGCTGACCACATGCAATTATGTCGCGCGCGCATTTGGGGTGCGCTCAGCGATGCCCGGTTTCAAAGCTCTGGAACTCTGTCCGCATTTGGTGATGCTACCGGTCGATTTCAAAAAATACCGCTCGGTTTCTCAACAAGTCCGTTCAATTTTCAGGCGCTACACGGACGTCATCGAACCTCTGTCTCTAGACGAAGCCTATTTGGATGTCACTCATCGCGAGGATCCAGCTAGCAAAATCGCCAGGGAGATTCGCCAGGAAATTTTTCGTGAAACCGGTCTACATGCTTCCGCTGGCATCGCGCCAAACATGCTTCTGGCGAAAATTGCCAGCGATTGGCGCAAACCAAATGGTCAGTTTACGATCACTCCCATGATGGTCGAAGCCTTCATGGAAGATTTGTCTCTTCGAAAACTGCGTGGTATCGGACCCAAAACCGCGGACAAGCTCAAACTGCGCGGTTTGAATTCATGCGCAGACCTGAGGCGGCTCCCGCTCGAAGACCTCGGTCGCATGTTCGGGAAATTTGGTCCGCAGCTCTATGATCAATGTCGTGGTTTTGATGATCGCCCGGTCACTCCAGATTACAAAAGGAAATCGATTAGCCGTGAGCGCACATTCAGCGAAGATCTCCCTGATTTGGCCTCCATTAACGAGGTCCTCGATAATATTTACCCAATATTGATCTCGGACATTGAAAAACAGGAGGCGCGCTCTGCGATCCGCAAGAGCTTTGTGAAACTAAAATTTAATGACTTCTCTAAAACCTCTGCTGAGGAGACTGTGACGGAAATTTCATTGGAGGCATTCAGGGTTTTGGCGGAAACTGCCTGGAATCGTCGCAACCTTCCGGTGCGGCTCGTCGGGCTCGGCGTCCGTTTACAAGAAGAAGACGAGGTCTCTGATCAAATGGAGTTTTCGCTGGAAGACTCCACCATCGAAACTCTCTGAAGTGAGGATGAACGCTTGCGCATTCTGATGAATCAAATCTCTCGATTTCGTAACTCTCAGATGGCGATCAAGTTACGTAAACTTTACAAGTAAGACGATATGATAAGGGCTTACCATTGTGAATAACCCCTGAATAAGTGTGTAGCAAGGGGGTTAAAATGCTTATAATCAATAGCTTATGTAGCATTTTTGACTGCGACTAACTTCTCCGTTTTGCCAAGCACAAAATCGTAACATCCGAAAGTTTTAACGATTTGTGTATATTTCTGAGCAGTATGCGGAGTCTTTAGGAGGCCTGAAAAGCTAGGTCTTCGGAGCGTTCCTTTTGCACCCAGATATAAAATACGACACAGAAGGTGATGATTGAAAAAAGCATGTTTGAGACCTTCATGATCAGGCCACCCAAGACTTGGTCTTGGATCGCAGTGAATCCCGGAACGATCCTCGGAGCCCATTCGTAAGTCGGGTAGAGGACGGTGTCTGATAGGGTCAGGAACGCGAAGACAGGTAGCTGTGCGACCATCAGCAGAAACACCGCGATCATCCTCACGCCGTAAGGACTCACCGGAAGCACTCGGGAACGAGAGAAAAACCCCCAAAGCATCATCCATCCAGTCACATACATGGTGATGTGTTCAATGATGTGGACAGTTTTATCTTGGAGGGCCCATTCGTAAAGTCCCGGGATGTGCCAAATCGTATAAGTGGCGCTGAAGATAAGCCCGCCTGCGACTGGATGGAATAGAAACCGAAGAACCTTTTTGCAGATCGGTTTGCTGAAAAATTCGTCGGTGAGCCAGGCAGGCAATCCGACGATGGCGAGCGGCGGGCATACATAGACCAAAAGCATGTGCTGAATCATGTGCGCAGAAAACAGAAACTGCTCTCCGATCTGATCTAGCGGGGACGCGACCGCGAGGTAGGAGACGATGAGACTCGTGTAGAAAGCCCAGATTTCCCGTCGAGGAGCTTTTGGGGGCGCTCCCGGAAATTTGAAACGCATCGGTCCGAGCAAAATCGCATACAGCCAACCAATCCCAAGCAGGGTGATCAGGAGAAAGGGCTCGGTATGCCAGTGAAGCTGCACCCTGCCAGGAAAACACAAAGCGACAAAAAGTCTAGCGACTCATCCAGCAAAGTACCCTGCGATGACTTCATGGCGAGTTTCGAGAGCGCTCAGAAAACATCCAACAGATGGAATCGATACGATGCGACTCGTTGAAGTCTTGACTGTGAACCGAGGCCTACTCTGCCGCGGCTTCGTTAAGTTCTCGGCGGGTGTCTCGGAGCGTTTGCTGGAATCTTTTTACTATTGAGGCGTATTCGGGGCTGTATGCGAGATTGTGGTGCTCCTCAAGATCCTCGCTTAGGTTGTAGAGTTCGATTGCGTCATCACTACCCCAGCGCGAGAATCGCCAATTTTCAGAGCGCACCGCTTGGCCGACCAAGCCCGGTCGCGTAACCACGGTATAGACGCTATCGCGGACTGAATTTGTGGGATCTTCGAGAATAGGTGTCAGGCTTCGGCCTTGTAGATGTTCGGGGGTGCTTAAGCCACAAAGGTCTGTGAGCGTCGGATAGATGTCTATCAATTCGGCAAAGCTTGTGGTAGATTTGCCGCTGTGCTGCATCCCGGGGACTCGAATCGCCAAGGGAACCCGCGCACTCACTTCAAACAGGGAGACTTTGCCATACATGAAGTGTTCGCCAACATGGTAACCATGGTCACTCATTACGATCACTACCGTATTCTCTTCAAGGCCACTCCTCTTCAGGGCATCCATGACCCGCCCAAATTGGCTATCTGCGAACGATACACAGGCCAAATAGGCCTGTAGCCATTTTGCGCGTAGAGCACGGTCATTCACCCCAAATTCAGCGCCAAAGCTCTCAAATCTCATGTCACGCGCTACGAGTGGCCGATTCTCCCAAACATCCTCAGGGACATCTTCGAAAATGAGGTCATCCTTGGCATACATTTCGAAAAAGCGCTCGGGAGCAAAGTAGGGGGTATGAGGCTTTGCTATTCCCATCGCGATGAAGAATGGGGTGTCGCCAAATGGCTTCTCATCTAAATAGGAAACCACTCGAGTGGCGGTCCGCCCATCGCGATGATCCTCGTCTCGCAGGTCTGTCGCGACCGCTTGGACATAGCGTTCGGGATTCAGGAAATTTTCCTCCATGAATGCCGCATACGCTTCGCGGTTTTTGCTAATTTTGCCCACTTCCGCTTCAAATTGACGGTCCAGTTTTCGCTTAAATGGATCGTCCGCATTTTGATACCAATCGGATTGATGGGTAGATTGACCGCGCTCCACGATATTGGTCATGCTGTGGAAGATTTTGCCAACGTTGGAGGTCCAATAGCCGTTTTCTTTGAAATACTGGAGGAGATTGGTGGCATCTGGGCGCAGGGCGCGGATGTATTGGGTATTGGAAAGGACGCCTGAAGTCTCTGGGTAGAGGCCGCTTAGGAACGAAGCACGCGAGGGGCCGCAAACCGGATATTGGCAATAGGCACGCTCGAATTTGAGGCTTTTCGAAACAAAAGAGTCGAGGTTTGGGGTGATTGCGTTGGGGTCTCCAAAGGCACCTGCGTAATTGTTTAAATCGTCAAAAACAACGAGCAGGACGTTGGGAGCATTCTCAGGTGATTTCCCGGTGATCATTGGTTCTGGTAGGGAATCCAGCTTCTCAAGCTGGATGTTGCGGAGTTGCAACTGAGGGTTTCCGACCAAGCGGAAACGAATGTCTGAGCCGTTGAGACGATTGGAAAAGCGGGTGCGATCCAGGATGATCGATTTCTTCCTCCAGGTGTTGGTTCCCATCATCTGAACACCACCCATCGTACGCCAGGCTCCTGGTTGGTTTAGAGAACCGTACAAAGGGTCGTCGCTATCATAAGCGAAAGAGAGTTCCTTTTTGCCGTGGTCAAAATACTCGAAGCTGAATTCAAGATTTGGGGCCGAAGCATCGGTAAACCGCGGGTCTATGACGTCCACGTAAAGATACATCGGGGCATCAGGATTGTGCGCCTTCAAGTAAATTTCACCCGACTTTGGATCGGGCTCATAGCGTGTCCCGGGTTCATCGCGGAAGCGCATTGATGCTGGTTCCTTGTCACTCGAGCTGATGCGAGTATCGCCAGCGAGAGTTTGGATCGTGCAGAAGAATAGGGCGACTAGGAGCCAGATGGTCCGAATTGAGGGGTAAGAAGAATGCATGATGGTGAACTCCACACCAAGTGAACCGAGTCTTGGTGGTCAAGTTTCATCTTTCGATTGGGCATCCTCCCTCAATGCTGCCAGATCACTTGTTCCAGAGTCACTTCGGTTTCAAGAGCGCCGATTTCATTCAGGTCGTCGATCGACTGCTGGATACGAGTGGGTTCGAACCTTCCGATATAGTCGCCTTTATCGGGGTCGCCTGAGATCAGTTGCAGCTCTGTCATGGTTTCCATTGAGTAGGCCACGAACTCAAGATCCAGCTTCAAGTTGAGGCTGATAAGGTGAGTGTTCGTCGAATCGCTAGGAGCAGTCTTCATGTACCGTACCCAGCCCTTGACAGATGCATCTACAAAGGCTTTCACGATCTCCGGGTTGGCATCAGCATAATCGCGCGTCGTGTAAATCACTCTGTAGGGATCGAATCCAGAGTCGGAAATGAGGAGCGTTTTCACATCTATCCCATTTTTCTCCACATAGTAGGGTTCATTGGTGACGAAACACTGTTGAATGTATCCAGGATCTGCGAGGAAACGCTCCATTCCGTAGTCGTGCGCCATTTCGGGAATCGTGACATCGAACTTCTTTTCGATGCCTTTGAGCCAATTAGATCCCGGAATAGCCATCACCGTCTTTCCGTCGAGATCAGCAAAACCCTTGATCGGATTCGATGCGTGGAGCATGATGGCTTGTGGATCGTGTTGCATAAATACGCCGACGATAACAAAGGGTTTTCCCTGGTCGGCGTAGGTTACAATATCGTCAACACGCCCGATGCTGAAGTTAGCACGACCGCTGACCACCTTTTCTATGGGATAGGCCCCGGGACCGCCCTGATTGATGGTAACCGCCAATCCGGCATCTTCATAAAGACCGCTCAACATGGCCTCATAAAATCCCCCATGTTCTGGTTGTGCATACCAGTCGGTTTGCAAGACGACTCTGGTGAGGGTGCGCCCGTCTTCGGTGACCACCGTATCACTCTGCGGTTTGCCGCAGCCAGCGTAGATAAGAGCGAAAACTGGGAGGATCGTTAAGCCTATGCGGCTGAGGAGGGGGGAGGCGTTCATGCGTCTTTATTATTGTAGGAGTCGTGCCACTGATGGAGCGCGAAATAGTGGATGAGATTCACCGAGGCGACAAAGACAAACCCCAGGAGGCAGGTGATCAGCCCCAACGAAAAAACTGCGGTGGTGTCGGCCGCTTGACGGAAGACAATGAGCAGGTATCCCAATCCGCCATTTACCGAGTCTCCAAGGAGGAAGTCTCCGGTGAGAGCCCCAATTGGCGAGAGCGTTCCGGCAATTTTCATTCCGGTCAAAAAGTGGGGCATTGCGTAGGGGATACGGAGTGCAAAGAGTTCTTGAGCCTTGGATGCGTTGCCCATTTTAAACAGATTGAGTAGATTCTTGTCGGTCGAAGTGAGACCGGCAGTGGTGTTTGCCACCACCGGAAAGAATCCGATTAAAAATGTAATCAACGTGATGGAGCCGATACCGTTGCCGATCCAAATACTTATCAGAGGGATGATGACGATGATCGGGGTCATCTGGAGGATCAGCACATACGGATAAAGTGCACTTTTGACGTAGCGGTTAGACGCGAGAATTAGGGCGATTACAAAACCTCCGCCGGTTGCGGCAAGGAAGCCAACAATTGAGGCGTATGCGGTTTGTTGTATGGCATTGCTGAAGCGATCCCATTCGTTGGGGATTTCCTGAAGAACCGCCTCTGGCTTCGGCAGAAGGTAAGGGCTCACCCACCCGGCGCTTAATGAGAGATACCACAATCCTACGAATAAGACGCCCAAAATGACTGGGATCAGCCAATTCAATTGCTTCTTCATGCGACTGCCGCCTTTCGTGCGGCATGGGCCGATTCTTCAACGGATCGAAGGGATTGTGAGACCTTGATAACTAAATCGTGAAAATCGTGGCGATCGCGGAGGGCCTCAGTGCGTGGATACTGGAAGGGGACCTCAATAATCTCATGGATGCGTCCCGGGTTTGCCGAAAGCACTACGATTCGGGTGGATAAGAACACCGCTTCTGCCACCGAGTGTGTCACGAAAAAGGCGGTGAACTCCTCACGGGCGCGAATCTCCAACAGATCCTCGTTCAGACGATCCCGGGTCATCTCATCCAAGGCTCCGAAAGGCTCATCCATCAATATTATTTTCGGCGAAACCGAGAGGGCTCGAGCAATCGAAACCCGCATCCGCATGCCTCCCGAAAGCTGCCTTGGAAAGTGTTTCGGGGCATGATCGAGTCCGACCAAGTTGATCATCTGGCTGGCGATCCCGGCGCGGCGATCTTTGCTGACTCCCCGCAATTTGAGGAGTGTTTCGACGTTCTTTTCGACCGTTTTCCACGGCAGCAGCGTTGGCTCTTGGAATACAAATGCCATCTCCTCACGGGCGTTTTCGGGAGTCATACCGTCGACCGTCAGCGTTCCTTTGGTTATCGGAGCCAATCCTGAGATGAGTTTCAAAATCGTTGATTTCCCGCACCCACTGGGTCCTATGAGCGAGATGAACTCCCCCTTGTTTACCGACATTTCGATGTCATCCAGAATCAACGGTCCGTCACCATACTGCTTGGAGACACCGTCAAAGCTGACGATCGGAGGAATACTTGGGGAGCTGCTCATGGTCTCTTATCTGGCTATGCAAATGGATTGTGCGTGTAAGTTTTCATTTTGCCCGGATTGAGGATGCCCTTTGGATCGACCTCTGCCTTGAGAGCGCGTTTCGCTTCGATGTCTGGATGGGCGCCCCCCTCTTCAAGTTTGTAAGTATGCGGATTTGCAACGAAGACGCCGATCTCCCAGCAGTAATCGATGATTTCCTGCAGGCGTTCGGGTGATTTATAGCGAATGATGGGGATCGAACCAACGGTCACATCCGTACTTTTAACGTCCATTTTAGAGTTTGAAATGACCCATTCGGCATGGATCAGAAATTCGTCTGCAAATCTGGCTTTCAGGGTCTTCATCTGCTCTCGCCAATCATCCGAAAACCCCGCTTGTAAATAAGTGATCGTCGGATCAACGGTGAGGGCATGCAGGGTCGTGTGATTCCAAGTATAATCTGTGATATAGGGCGGACTAGGTGGATCGGTCAGCTCCTGGTCGAAGGTCTTGCTGAGTCCAGCGGCCTCTGCTCGAGCAATCACACTCGCAGCTTGCGATTGCTCAATGAGGAAGAACGCGGCTGAGCAGCCCTTTGGCAAATACTCTTTGATCGGAACGAAATAGTCGGGAACCTGAGGCTCAAACCCAGTCACGAGGCGCTTGATGATTGACTTATCTCGGGCGATTTCGTCAGCAAATTCTGATACATCCTCCCAAGTCTTTCCTGTGAAAATCAATTGCTGATAATGAGACTTTTCGCCTAGGCGCATTTCGGCCTCAACCAATATCCCGGTTGTCCCGTATGTATGAAGGGCTTTGATACAATCACGCTCCTCAAATTTTAAAAGCTTCGGCTCCGGTTCTACCGTCATGATGGTGGCACTCTTCATGTTGTCGCCATAGCTGATGCCCCCATGGCGTATCGAGCCGATTCCCCCGGAACCCCCACACAGGAATCCGCCAAAGCTACTCTTGATCCAAGTCGAAGGCATGCAGCGTAACTCGTATCCTTCCGCCCGGGCCGTCTTCTCGATCTTGGAAAGCTTCGCTCCTGGCTCTGCCCGGACCACACCACCGGCTACCGAATGAATTTTGTCCATACGCGAAACATCAAGGAGGACGCCGCCGTAGAGGGGTACCATCTGACCATAATTACCAGTGCCGCCCCCGCGTATCGAAATGGGGAGACCATGCTTGAAGCACAATTTTACGGCGCTGATGAGCGCATCTAGAGAATCCACCTTGATCGCAATATCCGCGCGCTTATCCTCCAATTCCGCTTTGAGGAGCGGGGAATACCAGTAAAAATCTTTGCTCAGTTTCTCAACCGAGCGCGCGTCTTGTTTCACGTTGATTGTGCCGAGTTCGGCTTCAAATTCCGCTATAATCTCAGGAGTCAGCGGAGTAGTAGTCGCTATTTGGGTCATTACCCAAGAAAAGCACGCATCCTGCCAAGTGCAAATCGAGTCGATTGGAAATCAAGTCCTCGGTCACCGATCTAAGAGAGCGTCCCAAAAGTTCGTTAAGTGTCGCCTTAGAGCGACTTTTGACCCAAATTCAAGTTCTCCTCACCTCGATTCCGGGATCTCGAAATTAATCTCAAAGTTAAAACCATCCGCGCGTTCGAACTTTTAAGGAGCCCTTTGAGATTTCAAAAAATTGTAAAATTCTAGGCATCGTCATTCGATTACTGCGGAATCTCCGAAAATTTGGGCTAATATCGGTGTATCTCCCGTCGAGTTTTCTAAAAAACCGACCAATCTCTACCAACTAGAACATTTCAATGATCACGCTAATCCGGTGGGGTCTCTTTTTTTTCCTGGCATTTTTGACATTCACGTTCAATGCCCTGAACCCCTCCTATTTCAAAAATTCGCAGCCGGCCCCTTCAGCGCTTGAATCCGACGATCCCCCGTCGGCGCCGGCTGCACGTGAGAACGTGCTAATGGCCCTTCGATATCAAGAAGATGGGGACCTCAGTGTGAGTGATCTGCCCAAATGGGAGCGGGTGATCCTGACTCTGCGGCAAATCACCGACGGAGGCGTCAAGTATCTGGGAAAACGCATGGAAACGCACATTGAGCGTGGGAACAACCGATCTCGCGGCTACGTTACTTTGATCGCCTTCTTCGGAATCATCGGCGGGCTCGGGCTCCTGCTGGGGCACCGGCGCAATGTTGACCACCCTCATGAGGGTCCCAGTTTTTCGATCTCAATGTTGGCCGGAAAAACAGGGCTCATCGCGACTGCATTTTTCGCCTCGGCCTGGTTGCGAGACTTGGCCGTTGCGAACACGGGAGAGGCTGCGATTCTGGTGATCCTACTCCTGTCAATCACCTTCTCAGGCTTCGTCGGAGTGACTGTCTTCTCCCGATCCCACTGAACGATGCGCATCGGACCTTGACTGTCCGTCATCCCGCTGCTTATTTTCCACGCTTTGGTCTCGGGCCATGGCGCAGTCTGGTTAGCGCGCCACACTGGGGGTGTGGAGGTCGCTGGTTCGAATCCAGTTGGCCCGACCATTATTGATACGACGCGAACTTTTATGAGTTTCGTGGCTATTTTGTTTTCCCAGTAAGAATACCCCTAAACTCCTCTGGTGAAGAGGGTTGCGATTTCTGAAATCAATTCGGACAAGTCCGTCATCCAGGTTTAAATGCCCTTGGAGTGTGATGCCACAAAGGTTTCTCTCCGATTAATCTCCAAAAATCTGCGTTTTCTCAGCGCTTAATCCCCAATAGGACCTAATCCGTAGGTTGAGAGGACAGCGAGTCATACTACTGTTCACTTGCTCCCGAATTGGTTTAGCTGCAAATTCTAGTGAAGATGCAAGTTTCACGAGTTCCATCAGTCGATTTTTCTCAGATTCGTCCACATGAGGGATCGCAACATAAGGGGTTCGAAGAACTTGCGGTGCAGCTCTTTCGAAAAACACATTCCAACAGTAGGAGTTTCTACCGAGTTGATGACGGTGGAGGGGATGGAGGGGTTGAAGCTCTAGTGACACTGAACGATCATTCGAAAATTGGAATGCAGGCAAAGTATTTCTCGAAACTTGGACCATCGCAGTGGACGCAGATTCAGAAATCATTGAAAACGGCCTTGTCTTCACAGTATCCCGACCTCCGCGAGTATTATATTTACGTCCCATGCAATCGATCCAAGGATTCAAAGAGCTGGCACAATTATATCACAAAATGGAATGAACTTGCGCTCAAGCTCGGCTATAGCAGCAACGCCGTGAAGTTTATCTGGCAAGGAGATTCAGAAATACGACAGGAGCTGATCTCTGAAAGCACAAGCCCGATACTGCATTACTGGTTCGGGCCTAAGTCTTTCTCACATGATTGGTTGCAGCACCGTTTTTCTATAGCTCGAGAACAAATAGATGAGCGTTACACGCCGAAGATGCACATAAGCACTGATTCAGAACAAAAACTAAAAGCCTTTTTCTACGCAGATAGCTTCGTCCAGAAACTGCAAGAGGAGATCAGAAAAACATTATTCTCATGTAGGGATGATCTCAGAGGAAAGAGTAGCATTGAGAATTATGTATCCAATATTCACTTAGTAATCAATCGTCTTGGGAGTCTTATTGAGAATACGAACATACTTCCTTCGCCTATCGAAATTTTGCGTGGTCTTGATGAAATCAGTAGTCTCCTACGAGATTGCTATAATGTATATGAAAAGCTAGAAAAAGAAGATTTAGAAAAGCCGATACCAAGTCATCGAGAGAGTTACAGCTATAGCAGAAAATTTAGTCACGAGTTCTATTCGCTGGAGACTCTATTGAAAAAAGTTCGGCAGGCTCGAAATTTTGTTCAGAAATACTCCCTTTTCAATGACAATACGCTTCTACTGGATGGTGCTGCTGGCACTGGAAAGAGCCATCTACTTACTCATGCCATCGAGCTAGGTCTTAAGAGCAAACAGCCTTGTGTCCTGTTTGTCGGCGAACAATTTACCGCATCAGATTCGTTAAATAAACAGATGTGTGACCTACTCGGCTGGGAAGCTGGATTTCAGAGCTTAATGGGAGCTATTGAAGGTCTCGCTCTTTTATCTGGGAAACCCGCGGTGATTGCAATCGATGCAGTTAATGAAAGCAGCTTTCGTGGGCTTTGGAAGAACCATCTGAAATCCCTATCTGGACTTCTCAGGCAATACCCCAACATTCGATTAGTCATAAGCTGTAGGAGTGACTTTAAATCTATAACTCTGCCGAATTCTTTAGCCGATGAACGAGACACTGAGTGGGCGCGTGTTGAGCATCTTGGTTTTGAAATGAGTGTTTTTGAAGCTGTAAAGGCTTATTTTGCAGGATACGGAGTTTCCACAAAGCAATTTCCACCACTACTTGATGAGTTCAAGAACCCTTTGTTTTTGAAGACGCTATGTGAGGCTTACGAGGATCAAGAGATTCCAGAAGGCAAATATGCTTTCGTTAAAGTTATGGAGAAGCGAATAGAGCATGGTTGTAATAAAATATTCGATGCAATCGATTGCCCAGCACGCAAAACTCGTAAAGCGCTTTTAGAGCTCGCCAAGAGAATTTCTAACAACATGGGCCAACCAATACCCATCGAAGAAACGGAGTCAGTGATAGAGGAAATATTTTCAGCCGATGGTGAGAGTAAGTCACTGTACTACCATTTAAAGTCGAATCGGATGTTGCACGAAACTTGCCTAATAAGTAGCCAATATGAGACTGAAAATG
>JBCCBL010000036.1:0-13733 GCA_039034055.1 Verrucomicrobiota bacterium
CTCAATCGTCAGAAGGGGATTCTGGGGATCGTGACGGGGATCGGAACGGCGCGATCGGCTGCTTCGATCATGGCACTTGGGATGGATCCGCGTTTCGATCTAACACAGGCCTACTGGTTGGTCGCTGGGATTTCTGGGGTGGACCCGAAAGATGCTTCTTTGGGGAGCGCTGCCTGGGCCGAATGGCTAATTGACGGAGATCTCGCTCACGAGATTGATGCTCGGGAAATTGAAAAAGGTTGGTCTACAGGATATATCCCATTGCGAAAATCTACTCCGTATGAGGAGCCTTTGCAGGAGGATACCGAGGGCGTTGTGTTTCGTTTAGTGCCAGAGTTTGTAGAGTTCGCCTACCAACTTACGAAGGACACAAAAATTCCCGATACGGCGGCTATGCAAAATCTGAGGGAGAAATATGTTCATTTCCCAAATGCTCAGAAGCCACCCTTCGTCCTCAAGGGAGACCACCTCGCGGCGATGACCTTCTGGCATGGTGCCTTATTGAACGATTGGGCAAACGCTTGGGTTTCTTATTTTTCAAGAGGAGCTGGTGAGTTTGTGACTTCGGCGATGGAAGACACCGGAAGCTATTCCAGCCTCGAACGTCTCACCCGTGCAGGAAAGGCAGATGTGTCTCGGATGCTCGTGCTCAGAACAGCGAGCAATTTCGTGATGCAGCACGAGGGAATCTCCGCATACCAAAGTCTGAGCGGCGAAAAGAAGGGTGGCTATTCGGCATTTATTCCAGCGCTTGAAGCCTGCTATCGCGTAGGCATGCCAGTAATCGACTTCATTCTTGAAGACTGGGAGACTTATTCTACACGCTTGCCAAACTTGGAGGATCTGAAGAGGTCGAAATGAGGGGCATGCTGGGGTTCAGCCGATTTTCGATGCATGGAATAGTAGGCATACTGCCTGCTCCTCTAGCCCTTCGTTCTCCGGAATGGCTCCGTGGGGACCTATACCACACATGAAATTCACACCCATGAAAATTGCTCTAAAAAGATCTGCCCATCTGCTCAGAGCTACGTCGGCATTAGTCGGTGCAGCTTTGATCTGTTCTCCGATTTACGCTCAACATGAAGTTGATGCCGAAGAAGCGGATGCAGGCCCCATTAGGATTAACGGAAACGAAAACGCATTTGGCTCTTCTCAGATGGCTTACATGATGATCATGCAGGAGATGCAGAAGATCAATCGCTACGGATGGGAAGAGACTCAGGAACTTGTCGAGGCTATTGCTGCTAAAGAAGGCGTCACTCCAGACCACATTATAGTGACGGCAGGTTCAGGTCCGGTTCTTTCCATGACTGGAATGTGGAAGGGTCTCGAAGGCGGCAACATGATCATCGCTTCTCCAGGATATCAGCAGCTGGCCCGCACGTTTTCAAACTTCGGCGGCGAAGTCATCAACATTCCGGTAACCGCTGCGCCAGAGCTAGAGCATGATCTCCCGGCGATGGAAGCTGCCATTAATGATGAAACCAAAATTCTCTACATTTGTAATCCAAACAATCCTACCGGCACAGTGGTGGACTCAGCTGAACTGAGTGCCTTGATTGATCGCGTCCCTGACAGCGTTCTTACTTTCGTCGATGAGGCTTATCTGGAACTTTCAGAGGATTTTGATGGCAGTTCAATGGTGTCAAAAATCAAAGAGGGCAAAAATGTAATCATTGCTCGGACTTTCTCGAAGGTCTGGGGATTGGCCGGAATTCGCGTGGGATATGGCGTCGCTAAGCCAGAAACCATCAAAGCTCTTCGCAAATTCTATCAAGGCGGTCCCAATATCTTAGGATCCGTAGCGGCTCTCGCTTCTCTGAATGATCCTTCTTGGTATGAACTGAGCCGGACCAGCTACATTGAAACCCGCAAAATGGTGACGGACGCCTTCGACGCGATGGGGATCGAATATGCGGAACCCGCCGGTTCTTTCGTATTCTTCAAAACAGGTATGCCCATTCAAATGTTCCAAGAGGCTATGGAAGGCGAAAACATCATGGTAGGTCGTCCTTTCCCTCCGATGTTCGACTGGTGTCGTGTCTCGATCGGCACTCAGGAGGAGATGCTTGCATTCATTGAAGCGACCAAAAAAATCCTCAAAAAAGAGGGCGCATAAACACAGAACTTTTCTCTACGTTTTGGTTTCTGGTCTAGTCTAGAACGCCCGGCGGCTCACGCTTCCGGGCGTTTTTCTTTTTCGAATCTTACCGAAATCAGGGTACACCCAATACCATCAGCATCTGATCAAGCTACACCGCTCAAACAACGCCTTGATTTAACTCGAATTCCGCGGCTGTCCTTTGGTCAACTGAGCATAGCCAAGCCATCGCCGCCCCTTTATTCGTAAAGACGCGGGTTACTTCAGGAGATTGCTTTGAAAGAAAGTCGTATATCTCCATGAGTGAACGATTGATTTCGCGAGGAATCCAGGAGGCGCAACGAGCCTGACTGACCCCGTTTTCCTGATAAAACTTAGCAACGATGTTGCAGAGTTTTTGCAGGTCAGGGACTTTTATTTGGGATAGATCAGCTTCTGAGAAGTCCGCGAACTCAAGGGAACGCTTCTGCCACAGGGACCCTTTGAAAAAGTTCTCATAGGCTTCAAGCATTTCAGAAGCCGTGATTGATCCAATCCACGCGCTGCAAAACACGTCGGGGTTGTCGTCTGAGGAAAACATTATTGGCATTTGAATTCAAAAGACGGCAACACAGCTAGTGCATGAAGCCCTCAAACCGCACAATGGCATGTTTCCCAAAGAATCCGGGGCCTCCGTAGGATTTCATGCGACCTTCAGCAGAGACCGTCTAAGCTACCCGTTATCAATCTGCACCAGTCTATTTGGCGAATTCATCGCATAGAAATACCAGGGCCTGGCAGGAGGAAATCCGATCGTTCAACAAAGTATAGGAGGAATATCTCAGAAAACCCCTCACTTCTTAGGACTGACAAGGACCCAGCCCTCGTTTGTTATCAACGGCTCTGCCTTCTTGAACTTCAACTCGCGGCTCTCAGCTCCTTTGCGAATGACCACCGTCTCATTACGCCCCACTTTAGGCGCTTCTCGGCGAATCGGTTCAATCTTCGGTAACTCTTTGCGTGGTGTGGGAGTGCGCTGCTCCGGTCCCTTTTGGGCTTGGGAAGCCATTGCTGTTTGAGCTGCCGCCATTTGTTGTGGCAGACCCGCGCCCCCGGCTTCTGAAGGGCCCTGCTGATTTGCCACATTTTTGAGACGATCCATAAGTCCTTGGAGCGATATTGGATTCGTCGTAGTGCGGAAAACACCCGCGCACATATCGGTCCGGGCACGATTCATCATTTCCTGAAAATATCGAAACCCCTCACTCTTATACTCGGATAGCGGATCTTTTTGCCCATAGCCACGCAACCCGACCGCCCGGCGTAGTTCCTCCATCTCGGTGAGGTGATCTTGCCAGTGACGATCCAGTGAACGAACGACAATATAACGTTCGATGTCGTGAATATGCTCAGGATCCTCAAGATCAGCTTTCATTGCATAGGCTTCCTTGATTCTCTCAATAAGCTCTTCGCGCAGCACGCTGTGGTCTTTGTCTTTGATATCCTCTTCTTTAAGACCGATTGGGAAGGTTTGATTTAGCCAATTCAAGAGCGCTTCAGACTCGCCTTCTGAAGTATCGATTCGCTCCTCAAGCTCCTCATCAATCATCTCAAAGATGATATTTTTGGGAGTCTCACTGTGAATCGCATCATTACGAATCCCATAGACAACTTCGCGCTGGTTATTCAACACGTCGTCATAGGATAAGAGGCGCTTGCGTACCAAATAGTTCTGCTGCTCGACTTTCTTTTGCGCGTTCTGAATAGACCAATTTAAAGCAGAGTGCGAAAGCTCTTCTTCGTCATCCATAGAGCTATTCAGTATTTTCGAAATTGGCCCTGCGTTGGCGAAAAGGCGCATCAAATCATCTTCAAGCGAGATGAAAAACTTCGAGCGCCCAGAGTCGCCTTGACGCGCGCAACGTCCACGTAACTGACGATCAATACGCCGCGATTCGTGGCGTTCCGTACCCACAACAAACAGACCTCCCAGTGCCTCGACACCTTCGCCCAGCTTGATGTCTGTTCCACGCCCCGCCATATTCGTCGCAATGGTGACCGCGCTCTTTTGCCCAGCTCGAGCCACCACCTCCGCTTCTTGAGCGTGCAGTTTGGCGTTCAGAACCGTGTGGCGAATATTTGCTCGACGCAGCATCCGGCTCAACAACTCGGAAGCCTCCACAGATGCCGTGCCGACCAGGACTGGTTGACCGATTTTGTGGGCCTCCGTAATCTCATTGATTACCGCGTTAAATTTAGCCCGGCGGGTCTTATATACAACATCATCATCATCCGCTCGCTGATTTGGACGGTGAGTCGGAATGACCATCACCTTCAATCTATAAATATCAAAAAACTCACCGGCTTCGGTCTCCGCGGTACCCGTCATCCCGGCCAGTTTTTCATACATCCGGAAATAATTTTGGATGGTCACCGTCGCGTAAGTCTTTGTTTCCTTCTCGATTTTGACCCCCTCCTTCGCCTCGACCGCCTGGTGCAAACCATCGGACCAACGTCGGCCCGGCATCACTCGACCCGTGTTTTCGTCGACAATCTGGACTTTACCGTCCTGCACCACATACTGCATGTCGCGCTCATAGATACAATAGGCCCGGAGGAGCTGGGAGATGGTGTGGATTTCTTCGCTCGTCCTCTGATAATCTTGCTCAATGGTAAGCTTCTGCTGCTGCTTATCCTCACCATTCAAGGACGAATCAGCATCGATCTCGTTGAACAAAGTCGGCAAATCCTGAAGCAAAAACGCAGAGGGATCGCCCGGCTTCAAATATTCACGCCCTTTCTCTGTCAAGTCCGCTTGATGCTGCTTTTCATCAATTTGAAAGAGCAAAGCTTCCTTAATCCGGAATTTTTCCTCCTTCTGAAAGTCAGCATTGAGTTCACTATCAAATTTCTCGAGAGATTTGTGGACATCTCCATTTTCGAGGAGGCGCATCAATTGCTTATTCTTGGGCGCTCCCCATTTGACCTGAGTCAAAAGACGCATCGCCTCCCGGCGATCTCCCTCAGGGTCATCCAAGATTTTCTTGGCCTCGTTGGCCCAATCGGTGCAGAGTCGTTCCTGCTGGCGGGCAAGTCGCTGAATCCCTGGCTTAAGCTGATCGAAGGGCAACGGGCGATCCTCTTGCATCGGACCAGAAATAATTAATGGGGTCCGCGCTTCATCCACCAAAATAGAGTCGGCCTCGTCGATAATACAAAAGTAGTGATCACGCTGGACCTGGTCCCCCTTGCGAGATGACATTCCATTGTCGCGCAAATAATCAAAGCCGAACTCCGAAGCAGTCCCATAGGTGATGTTGCACTGATACATCGCCCGCTTGGTCGAAGGGTCCATTTGGTTTTGAATGCAGCCGACCGTAAGCCCGAGGAATTTGAAGAGATTACCCATCCATTCCGAATCGCGCAATGCCAGATACTCGTTCACCGTGACAAGCTGACAATTCAGGCCGGCTAATGCATTCAAATATAAAGGACACGTAGAGACCAAGGTCTTACCCTCACCCGTTTGCATCTCGGCAATCATTCGACGGTGCAATGCAATACCTCCAATCAGCTGCACGTCATAATGTATCATATTCCAAACCTGCGGATGACCACGCACTTCAAATTCGCGATCACACAGACGACGCGCGGCGTTTTTCACCACCGCGAAAGCTTCGGGCAAGATTTCATCCAAAACCTTCTGACGGGTAGTCGCGCTGATCTCAGCGATCTTGTCCTCGGAGGCGTTCGGGCCTGCCTTTTCCAAAGCTTCCGCCACAGCCGCTCGCACCCGGCTGCTCAACTCGGTCGTCTTCATCTTGAGTGCAGACTCCGAGAGCGACTGATACTCGACTTCTAAGGTGTTGATCTGCTGAACTATGGGCTGACATTCCTTGATAAATTTGCGGTAAGGACGGCCTGAAAAGCTTTTTAAAATGGTGCTTAGCATGGGTTTGCGTAGAAAGGTAAATGTTCTGATTTCGACAGAAAGGCGCAAAGATTGTCCAAATTTGCGCCGCAATGCAAGAACGCTAAGCCCCTATAAGGTTCCAGGTGATCAAAAGTTTTCAATCAATGCACACCTATCACCAACAGCGTTAGCAAAGAACCCTCAGGAATATCCCCGTCTGAGATTAATTTATCGGCCCTGCTTCCGAATCTAAATATTGGAGAATGGTCTTAGCCTCGGGCTCCATATCCTGTCCCTCAGTATGGCGATTGAAAAATTAATAGTCCTTGATGACGATGCAACGATCCGAAAATCCCTCACTGAGAAACTGCGGACCAAACGCTATGCGGTTGCCGAGGCAGAATCGATAGCGAAAACCGTCAGCCTGCTCTCCAAAGATCAGTTCGACCTCGTTTTCGTCGACGGACGACTGCCCGATGGCAACGGACACGAACTTCTTGAGCAGTATCAAAACCGCAATGATGCTCCAATGTTTGTCATGATCACCGGATTCGGAACGGTCGAGTCGGCAGTAGAGTGCATGCGCTTGGGAGCCTTTGATTATATCATTAAACCCTTTGGTTTCGATCAGATCGAAGTCGTGCTCGACAAAGCAAAGAAGCACAACCAACTGATCAAAGTGAGCCAATACTACAGCTCCGAAAATCAGTCTAAATCGGAAATGATCGGCAACAGCACGGTCATGCGAAGACTGAAAAAAATGGCCCACAAAGTGGCGGCCACCGAAGCTACCGTTCTGATCACTGGGGAAAACGGAACTGGTAAAGAAATGGTCGCCCGCGAACTCTACAAACAAAGCCCTCGGTCAAATCAACCCTTCATCCGGGTAAACTGCGCTGCAATTTCAGAGAATCTCATCGAAAGTGAATTCTTTGGTCACGAAAAAGGAGCTTTCACCGGTGCCACTCAGCGACGCGAGGGACGTTTTGAATTGGCCAACCACGGGACAATCTTGCTCGACGAGATCGGCGAAATCTCACCAGCGGTGCAAGTAAAGCTCCTCCGGGTGCTCCAGGAACGCGAATTTGAACGCGTTGGCGGGAATACCACCATAAACGTCGACGTCCGGGTCCTCGCCTCGACCAACCGCGATCTGATGGAAGCTGTGAAACAAGGCGAATTCCGCGAGGACCTCTACTATCGCCTCAACGTATTCCCAATAGAAGTCCCTGCCCTTCGGCAAAGAAAGGACGACATCTCTCCACTCGCCAACAGATTTCTCCAAACATTCTCGAAGAAGCACCGGCTCAAGATCCCTGGATTCACGGACGACGCTTTATCGATTCTAGTGAGCCACGATTGGCCGGGAAATGTCCGTGAACTACAAAATACAATCGAGCGCGCAGTGATTCTGGCGGACAACGGAGAGCCCATACCAGCAGCATACCTGGGCATCATTCCTAAACAACAGGTGTCGGTTTCGATGAACAACTTCGGTGAACCTAGCCCCAATCAACAAACCCCAATATCGACCGCACCATCAGCTTACTCTGAAGACTTGAGTAGCGACGCTCCCTTGGCAGTCGCCGAGATGCCTCCGGAAGTAAGCACCGAAGGCCCCCTAGTCCCCATGGATGAAGTTGAAAAACGCCACATCCTCGCGGTCCTCAGAAGCACTCGCGGAAACCGAACCCACGCCGCAGAGATCCTCCAAGTAAATATCAGGACACTGCGTAACAAGTTGGCAAAATACTCCGAAGACGGCGAAGACATTTCAGGGCTCGGGTAATGCGCCGTCTCCTCGAAGGCCTGCCTTCAGTCGATCTAAGGAGAGAATCGCAGGCTTTACGTTTAGTATCATAAATATTGATATATACAAAAGCTTTGTAATCACGAGGGCTGGCTAGATTAATCCTCAAAATTCAACGCACCCGGTTACGGATTAAGGAGGGATATTACCTCATCTAAAGAAAGAATCCGCTCATCGATCTTAAGCTCTATCGAAGTATAAATCGCTTGCCCGCCCACGATTGTTTTCTCAGGAGTGAACGCAACCCCGATATACTTGTCGGCTAGCCGCGGAGGCCCATCAGTCTTCTTGGTAATCGACTGCAAACGATCCGCTCTTATGTATCTGACACGGGTTTCACCAATCTCATTCCGAGATACGATTTTGATCAACTCTCCGCTAACGCGAGAGATATCGTAATCTTCGTTAATCGTGAACCGGTAGAGAATCGCATGTTTACTAATCTCAAACTCTTCGTCGGCATAGCCTAGGCACAAACGCGGAAGGACGAACAATATGATGATGCAAGAAATAGACAAATTGCGAGATTTCATACATCCCATGAACGCTCTAAAAAAACAATTTCCTTCATTCGGCGCAAAATTTTCCAAAATTCGCACACGACCTCCAATCACAGACATTCCTACCACTATCTGCCGATTCACCCTAAAGTGATTCTTCCAAACTCTCTGGAATACAATCCTCAATAGCGAGCCATCATCCCCGCTAGGAAAGGCTCCATCAATCCACCCACCCTAACACATCGCGTATAACTGACCATCGCGGCGATTTGTCGATACGTGGATTGCCTAGTATCCAGTAATTGTAACTTTCTTGACTCGCGTTCGACTGCGCTTCCAACGCCAGCCACTGATTAAGAAAAACCAGAAAATCTTTATCGTAATCGTTCACTGGATACGCCAAATTATAGACCATGCGATTCTCGCCCACTTGCACCTTGTATTCTGGATGCAGCAAGGTCATGGCAGAACCTGCTTCTGCAGAAGTATATAAGACCTCATGAATTTCCGTTGCTTCAGCGGCTGCAAAGAAATCCGAGTAGCTTTCGTATTCCACCAGTTTCACGTTGGGTAGCACTGCCCGAATATTAGGCAAAAACGGGCTAGGTGCGACGTATCCGATCACGATGCCCTCGCTATTCTTCAAATTATCCAAGGTAGCAAATGTCTCGGACAGCGATGGATCATTTGGGATGAGAACTGCTAAATGGAGCTGCAGATAAAAATCCGAAAATGTATAGCGAGAGATATTTGCTGTCGTGATCGATACCCCCGACATTACAATATCAACCTCTTCCGCATCCAGATATTGATAGGCATTCGCTTCGCTCAGAGCATAAAATTCAAGCTCACAGCCCAGATGCGCGGCAAGTCGGTGAGCGGCCTCAATATCATAGCCCGCTAATTCCTCATTTCCATTGAAGTAGGACCAAGGCAAATTGTCTTCAAAAAAGCCTACCCTCAATACACTACGCTCGCGAACACCTTCATCGTCGTCAGATCCGCCAAAGACACGAGAAAAGAAGCTCTTCTGAGACCTTGATCTCCTCACTCCTGCACTCCGACTTTCTTCGTCGTCTGGTAAAGAAGGCGGCTCCTTAAAAACGCGCGAAGGCACCTTATGGTAGACGCTCATATTCTGAGCAAATTCAGCCTGCTCGTTCGCAGTCGGAACAATACGCTCGAGAAAAAGACCCGCACCCCCCATCAACGCGAGCCCACTGACCACCAACACTGCAACGCTCGCTGTAATTTTACTTAGATTAAATTGCAATAGACCCAGCAATGAAGATACCGCAACCAGCGTAAAACAAAGCAGTTCCATGCATGCAAGCAAGGTCGCAAACCGTCCGTTAATGATTCCCGAGAGAATATAGAGCGAAAATAAATCAGTCGGCAGCCCCTGAATCTGCAACATGTAGGGCACCGCAATATCAATTCCTCCAAAGAACACCGGCAAGGCCGTGGCAATCGTCTGCGGATATTCGGTATAAGGCATAGGGCTGCCGATATACCAAGCACCGAAAAAAATGAAAAGCAGGGCCGTCAGTTTTCCCATATTCGGAAAATTGAAGGTAACCGGTATCAAGATATCTATGAAGAACTTAGCATCATTGGCATCAGGGCAACGCTCTTTGAACATTTTCTGACAGTCCTCAATGAGTATCGGTAAAACTACAAAAAGATTACCCGTTGTAAATGCCGTGATTAAAGCATTCCGCGAGACTGTTAAAACCTCTCTGTAGCTAAACGGAGTGAGCACCGACATCACCAGCGGAAACGCAATGAAGGTTAAAAAGCTACAACATCCAATATATGCCACAAAATAAACCTGCAGACGGATCACATCATTCCCGTCAAGTGTGCCTGCAGCAGCAGCCGTGAGTGCAAACACCCCCAAGGGAGTGATTTTCACGACAAACCCGGTTACCTTTTGTAATGTCTTCGAAATGACGCTGAATACATCAAGCACCGCCTCCTTTTTGGGAATCGCGATCAGGGCCAGCCCAAACAAGATACTGAAGAGAACGACTGCCGGAATCGCGCTGGTGGCCAAGGCCTCAAAAGGATTCGAGGGTACAAACATTTCAACCAACGAAACGTCCGACACTTCTTGCAACATTCCGGGGTTGAAGAAAGTCGCCGACTGGCGGTCTGGGAAAGTGGTCGCCATCATCACAACCATCGTCAACCCGATCGCCCAAAATACCAGCAACAGCACCCCTGCACGCTTTGCCAGCAGCCACGCACGCTCATAACTTAAAGAGCCGAAGCCCACCATCAATGAAAACATAATGTAGGGCAAAATAGTCATCTGCAGCAAGCGGACATAGGCCATCCCGATAATCTCCAGGTCTGCAGTCATCTCTCCAAAAAGAAGCCCGACTGCGACCCCCAGGACCATTCCAGTAACAATCTGCGCAGTTAGGCCAAATTTTAGATTTCGCATGCTATTTCGGATATCATTATAAATCTCAACTCCCATGGACAGGCTGTCGCCTAGTTTGCGGCCCAGTAGCCCATCTCGTGCCGACTCAGGCTCACTCGATTCACCCCAAGAGGTGAGCAAGGAGAAATTGTTTTCCACCGCACCCGGACATCGAAAAAAGTTCTAACTGCGGCTCCGCCGTCTGCCACTACACTCTAGAAAACTTATCGTTGCAAACATACGGGTAAGGGATAGAAACCAGCTACATGAAACTCCAAAAATTTACCTCACTCCTTCTTACAACATGCGCCATTTTCGCGACGGCCTTGCCAACTTTTGCAGAAGCGAAACTAAAAATTCTTCTAGTCAATGGTGGTTGCTGCCACGACTATCCTAAACAGGGGCCACTCCTAAAATCGATGATCGAATCGAGCCTAGATGCCGAGGTTACCCTAGCGCTCAGCACCAGCAACCAGCCGGATGCGCGTTTTGCAGTATATGAAAATGACAATTGGGCAGACGGGTATGATTTAGTCGTTCATAACGAATGCACCGCGCGCGCCTCCGACCCTGTATATATCGAACGCATTCTCAAAGCTCACCGCGAAGGGTTGCCCGCAGTCAATGTCCATTGTGCGATGCACAGCTATCGCAGCGGCAATATCAGAAAACCGGTCGAGCCTGGGGCCGAAAATGCCAAATGGTTTGAAATGATCGGCCTGCAGTCTTCACGCCACGGACCCAGAGCACCTATCGACGTGATCTACGAAGAAACTGATCACCCGGCAACTGTCGGCCTCGTAGACTGGACGACGATAAAAAGTGAACTCTACAACAACATCAAGGTTTTCGATTCAGCAACCGTTCTGGCGAGGGGGGCTCAGACTATAGAAGGGGAACGAACTGACGAACTTGCGATCGTCTGGACCAACAACTATGGCCCTGAAAATACAAGAATCTTCTCACTATCAATTGGCCACACCAGCGAAGAGATGCTCGACGAGAATTTTGAATCCCTATTAATCCGAGGTATTCTCTGGGCCACCGAAAACATCAATCCAGACGGCACTGCCAAAAACGACCTGGCTAAGCTTTAATAGCCCCAGACACCTCCAATTCCCGAAGGAAACGAATACGATAAATCTGTAGATTTATCGTATTTAAAATTCCATTTGAGACGACTTATCGCGCAGACTAGTTCCCAGCAGATAGTAATTTTTGGATGTGTTTTTCATTCAGTTAGCCTAAGTAATTTAGGCTCAATGCGAGATCATTAAGACGTGGCTCAGACTGCCCTTCGCGCACCCGCCTCTTTTGCCTCTGGCCCCGTGTCGCATTCAAGTGCCAGCGCCCGATCTCTAAGCTGTCGCGCACCCGCAGCTAACCCCTTTTACGCCTACTTGTTGGAGGATCTACGCCCAGACTACCGTAACCGTAATGACTTGAGTGATTGATGACCCAAATATTGAGAGGGTAACCAGCTCCTTATTTTTTCATGATGTAAAGACCATGCCTCCCAAGAACTCCTAGCCCATTCTAAGGTCATCTGTTTGTGCTTTTTTTCTGTGTCCATTTCAGCGACATCTGCACAGGTAATTTCACCCATATCTGATGGCGGGGAAAGCCGGGTAAAGATATTTTTGTATTTGCCGGCTTCTAACATCAGATCGTTTGCCTTTTCCGCGGTAAGATCGTGTTCCAGAAACATGCAAAGCCGAATCAGATGCAACGCGACTGATTGAACACTTTGCCTGTCTGTCGATCCCGGATGCTGAACTGCATAGGAATCTACAGTGAGCCGATGCACGGAAAAATATCTCCGATCACTATACTCGCGAGAAAGCACCTCTCCGAATGTGGCCCAACATCCCGGGGTACTTTTCATGTAAGGATGAACAGGGCCGGCAAGCTCAGGAAATTCGCCTCCACAACTAAAGCATTTGGAGTACTTCGTCATTTTCGCAAAATTTCTTCCAACGCTAGTGCGATCCTAGCTTCTCAGATTTTGATAGATATGAGTCAGTATCTCCTCGGTTTCTCCGAGTCCAACGCAGGCGTCGGTGACGGATACACCATATTTTAGTTCGGAAAGTGGCCCGGTGAGTTTTTGCTTACCAGGATTGATATTGCTCTCGAGCATTAGACCGAAGATGGATTCGTTTCCGGCCGTTTTTTGCTTTATGATATCATTTACGACGACTGCCTGTCTCTCGTGATCATAGAGTGAATTCGCGTGCGAGCAGTCAATCATCACCTGTGGAGTGAAGCTCTTCGCCTTCAGGCGTTCTTCAATATCCGCGACACTCGCTGCATCAAAGTTCGGCTGATAACCATCCGTACTCTTGGCGCCCCTGAGGATCAGATGCGTCCACGGGTTTCCATTGCTGCGGACAATCGAAGCGCCCCCCGCATCATTGATACTTAGAAACGCATGCTCACTCCCTGCAGAAACCATGGCGTTGAGCGGTGATTCAATTGAACCATCTGTCCCATTTTTGAGTCCTACAGGGGCCGAGAGACCGCTAGCCATCTGGCGATGGGTCTGAGACTCAGTAGTGCGTGCCCCAATCGATACCCAAGAAACGAGTTCACCCAAGTAGGCCGCAACGACCGGATCCAGGAGTTCTGTTGCCGTCGGAACCCCCTTTTCGGCGATATCAATCAAAAGCCGACGCGCTTGTACCAAACCCATATTCATGTCGAAAGTGCCATCCAAATGCGGATCACTCACCAGTCCCTTCCAGCCAATTGAAGTCCGGGGTTTTTCAAAATAGACACGCATCAAGATCAGCAACCGATCCCCAAACTTCTCACGAAACTCCAAGATAGACTCTGCATATTCTAAGGCAGCCTTTGGATCGTGTATCGAGCATGGGCCAACTACGACTGCAAAGCGCTTATCTTCACCTTTAAGAACCCTGATAAATTCGTCTCGGCCCTGTACAATCGTTTCCATTGCGTGATCCGTCATACGAACGCGCGCGCGGATTTCGTCAATCGTC
>JBCCBL010000037.1:0-13533 GCA_039034055.1 Verrucomicrobiota bacterium
CGTACAGGCTGCTTGCTAGTCGTCGAGAGTGCCAGAGCGAACACGAGACCTCAGAACTACTTCGGTAACACCATGCGCAACCATCGTTCCAGTGGACTCTCTTACGACACCACCTCAGAACCCCTTTTCCACTTCCTCCGAGCCTTTACGTTCCAGTGGACTCTCTTACGACACCACCTCAGAACGAGACGCTCCTCGGCGCTCATGCGCTCGGTTCCAGTGGACTCTCTTACGACACCAAGCAAGCCAAGATCACCGAAATTTTAAATTATCAAAGAACGGGTAATTCAGATAAAACTCACCATATACAAGACCCCCAAATTTGAGGTTACTGATTCGCCATTTTGAGGCTGGAGGACGACGGTAATACCGTTCTGGATTGTCTTTATCTGATAGACTCCGGCTCGAACAGTGCCGCCGCGCTGCTGCATATAATCCTCGGACAACTCCACCCAAGCTCCATTTTCTACCTTCATGGCGCCGGGTGGAAGTGTCGGTTCAGGGACTCCGGGGTACCAATCGATACAGCGAATCCGATCTCCGTCGCGATATATCCAGCACCCGAGTTTACCGGTAGCCGCGTAGAAACGTCCTGAACCGGAAGGGCGTTCTATTTTATCATTCTCGGATTCACCTTCGATCCGTTTCAATCGGCGTATTGCCAGTTTTTCACAGAGGGATTTCCATGAGGCTTGGTCCGCACATTGAGCGCTCAGCAGTCGGAATTTAAGGGGACTTTCCGGCAATCTCTTGAGATGTTTTTCCAGAGTCTTGGGATCGAATTTCGTGCCCTTCATGCCGAATTTATCGACGTGCCAGCGGCAGAAGAAGGAGCGCTTGGCGTCTTTGAGGCGACCGTAAATCGTCTCATTGAACTCGGGTGGATTCTTTATTATCTCACGCGGCAAGATTCGAGCTACCTGTGCGTTGAACCAATCCACTCCGCATTGAAGCATCGTAGATTGGCGATAATTCCAAAATGTTGCCAACAATGCATCGACTCCATGGTGGGCTTTTTGGCTACGATCCTTTTTGCCATTTTTGCTCAGCCAACAGCTATCTGCAGAGGGGTCAAGGCCCGCTTGCTTGGTGGTTTCGTAATGTAATTTACGCCGACGGTCCGAGACATTGTGCCCGTATTCAATGACCACCGACTCAAGGCAGCTCAAAGAAACGCTTCGTTCTAGTTTTAACATCAATACCATCGATTTTGTGATCCATGCAGTGCCTCCAAGGTCTCCTTTTTGGTGTTTGCGCAGAGCACTCTTCGCGTCAGGAGAGAGGAGGATTGCCTTTGTGTCTCGATCAAGCTGAGAAGACTGGACATAGCTTTCAATTTCAGCCCATCGCACAGGATCATTTCCCCATTTTTCATAGGGAGTCATGTCGGCCTTTTCGGTATTCACATCCCCCATCGATAAAACAAGATTGCATAGCACATTGGTACCTCTTTGGGCCCGTGGCACGATGTGTTCGAACTCCGCCGATGCATAGTCGTCGACCTGTGAGAAGGCCCGACCTGAGTAAATACAACGAAAATTTTGCTGTTCGAGGAGCTTCGCTTTGAGGGTATTGCGGAATGACGGCAGGAGCCCAAGGTCGCCCCGTTTCACTTCCCAATACGCCCATTCGGCTTCATTGGCCTCGATTTGCTTGATATACTCGTTGGCTTTTTTCCGCTCTTTCGGGCTGGCGTCAGAATCCCTCGTAAACTCTTTCTCACGCGGTAACTCGACAACGACGCGGTCCGGCGCACGACCCCAGGTTTTTTCAGAGTGCTCAGTGTATTTTTCAACGTATTTCATGATGAGACGCATCCGGTGCTGCACACGCGGATCTCCCTGGTCGGAGATGAGCAATTCGATAGCCTCTCGGGCATCAATTAACCGATTGCTCACCGCGTCGCTCAATCCCTTTACTTTCGAATCAGGTAAGTGAATCGACTCCCAGGAATCTCCCATATTCTTGAGAAAGGAAAGGTGAGCCTCCGTAAGCAACAGGGTCCCCTCGGGAATGTCCTTTGGAGTGGATGTTCCGCCTTTCCATCTTCCCATCTTGTCATAGCAATCGGCCGCCATGGCGAAGACCCCTGCATTTTGATAGCGTGCGGCAAGTTTATCATGAAATGATGTTGGAGCCTCCCCGGAGAGTATCAATGCCCGGATCAACTCCGCCGCATGCCGCGAAAACGCGGCGCGTCCGGAAGTCTTAAACTCAAACTCGCGCGCGTCATGCTGCACCGCTAGTTTCCAATCGAGACCCTTCGATTTTAGGAATTTTTGTAGAATGCTCTTGTTCAGCTTCCAGCGATCATCCGCAGTCTTTCTGGATTTCAAAAATCCCCGCAATAGATCCGCAGATAAACGGAGACCGGTTTGCTCCCCAGAAGTGAATCGAAAATTGATGAGTTGAAGTAAGAGCTGCGCTTCGAGAACCGTTTCGACTCGGTCCGTTTTATCAGGATCTCGCTTCGCCGCGTGAAGTTGAGGGATGCAGCGACAAGCTGATATGGCGCGATTATCAAAGCGCGCATAGCGTTGCCCAAAGATACCTCGCAGCGCCTGTTCGGGGTTTGATTGATCCCCCAGATCCGATGACCACTTCTTCGACCAACGCCTCACATAGGGCTGGCCAGAGGGACCATAGAGGACTTTTTCCACCTCGATCTCAACGTCTTTAAGCTTCGCTGCATACTCCAATAGCAGACGCAGTTGCTTTTCGACACTCCTTCGAGGATAGATGCGACGCCGGTCTCGATCACCACGATAACGCAGGGAGGGCTTCAGCGGACGTGCCGAAGAAATTTTCTGTTGTTTTGCGTCCCACAAACCCATCCGATCAGCCTGATAATAACAGGGTAAGCATTTATTTTCAGGAAACCGCTCTTTCATTTGTGCCAGCCAATCCGCAGCAGCACCCTGAGCCTCCACTTCTTCTTCATTGTCTAGATCGGATCGAGCAGCCCATTCTACCAACTCATAGCCTCTGAGTTGAATGGTATGGCGGATCGCTTTGTAGATTTGCCAGTCTTCAAGCCGTTTTCCCTCGATTGCAGCAATCGAAAGCAAAGCTCCGTGATAGTATTTTTGTTCCTGACCCTTGGCCGGAAACTGGCGATTCATGCGATGATCCGCGCGGGATTTCACGTTTTGAGGATTTCGCTGCGAAAGCGTTTCACCCCCCCAACTCGCCCACAAGGCATCCCACTGGTCTTCTCGAAAACGGTGAGCATCGCGCGTGCGTATCATCCGGCGTTTTTCACGCTCCTTTGCCTTACTTCCGTGGAGCGGTGGAAATGTAAACGACTCCAACACCTCGACTTCTTTGGCCTTCCTCAGAGCCACACCAAGAGACCCTGTGCCGATATCAAGGGCGAGAATGATTTCATCATTGAGTTCATCGAAACTCGTGCGAACTGGGCGTGCGCCCGAGGAAAAATTCTTCCAGGAATAAACATTTTTCATAACAAAAAAGAAGGGACTGGAACGTACAAGTAGTGGTGCCAGTCCCTTCAAATGTTGAGAGGTTAGTCTCGTAAGAGACTTTCGATGGTTCACTCCCCCAGATGATTGTCAATCCGTTTTGAAGTAATGTGGCAATTAGACTACGCTCCGATGAGCCGCTTCAGATCTTCGCTAACCATGTATAGCGTAGGCACCAGCAACAGGGTAACAACCGTCGAAAACAGAATTCCGAAGGCTAGGGTCACCGCCATTGGGATGACCATTTGAGCCTGCTGGGTGGTCTCGGTGATCACTGGAATCAGGCCGATAAAGGTCGTCAGGGAGGTGAGCAGGATCGCCCGAAAACGCCGCGCGCCTGCTTCCCGCGCCGCTTCCCGAGGCTCCATACCCGAGCGCACTCCTTCGTTTACAAAGTTCACCATGATCAAGCTATCGTTGACCACCACTCCTGCCAGTGCGATGAGACCGCATAAAGACAAAATACTGATCGGGATCCCAATCAGCCAGTGTCCAAAGGCCGCTCCGACAAATCCAAAAGGAATGACCGACATGATGAAGAGCGGCTGCGTATAGGACTTCAGAGGAATCGCCATCAGCGCGTAGATGACAATCAACGCCACTCCGAGCCCGGTAAATAGCTCGACGAGTATCTCTTGCTCCTCCTGGCTACTTCCAGCAAGTTCATAACCTACGGTAGGATACTGAGGCTGAATTTCTTGAATAAAATATTGGTTTATTTCTGAGCTAATCTTCGACGGCTCCGCTATCGCATTATCAGCCTCGGCGAAAATAGAGACCGCTCGCTTGCCGTTGACGCGCCGTATCGAACTGTAGCCAGTTTCGTAGTCAAATTCCACAACTGCCGAGAACGGGATTTCTCGGCCATCGCGCGTACGAAAATACATGTTTTCTAAATTATCGATATTCTGTCGATCAGCTTCTGGGTAGCGCACCATAACCTTCACTTCGTCTTCACCTCGCTGAACACGCTGCACTTCGATCCCGAAAAACGCGGCCCGCGCCTGCGATGCCACATCCGCGAGGCTGAGGTTCATCGCTTCAGCCTCCGGCTTGAGTTTAAGCACCGCCTCAGGCGGTCCATCACTCAAGCCACTACCGACATAGAATACCCCTTTATACGTGCGCAACTTCTCGACAAGGATCTCCGAAACTTCCTCGAGGACTTCTAAATCCTCACTCACCAGATTAAGCCCAATTCCCGAAGTCCCATCATTTCCGCCGACATTCAGATCTTCCACACCCGGCACCCTTCCTATGCGTTCACTCCAGATACGGCTCAGCTCCTCGGAAGTGCGCTTGCGTGTCTCCGACGGGCTCAACTCTACAATAATCGTGCCCGAGCTACGCGAAGGCATCCAAGAGCGCGTGTGATTGATGACACTGGCATCTCCCTGCGCCTGAATTTCCGAATCTATTTCCTTCAAAGACGTATCCATCCGCGCCATAGCTGACTGCAGATCGGCAAACGAAACCCCTTTCTCCATACGTACGGATGCAAACAAATATTCACTCGGGCTCGTTGGAAAGAAAACGTAACGTACTTTTCCTCCCATGACAGCACCCACGGTAATCGTTAAGAGAGCTATAAAGCTCGCGAAGGTCGCATATCGATATTGTAACACCTTCACCAACACGGGCCGATAGATCTTATCAATGAACCACTGTAAACACGCATTCACCTGGTTCCGTATGAGGCCCAGAATACCTTCTTTGGATCTCGACTTTTCGCGCCCTAAACTCATCAGATGCGCCGGCAATATCCATTTGGACTCCACCAACGAAAATAACAACGCTAAGACAACGACCACGCCAATTGCTTTGGACTGGTGGCTCACCCCTCCAGTGAGCTGAGTCATCGGGATGAAGGCGGCTACTGTCGTCAACACCCCAAAAGTCGCCGGCATCGCGACCTCCCGCGCTCCGGCTATGACATTGTTTTCAGTCGAACCATGTTTGTCTACGTATGAATAGATATTTTCTCCAATGACAATGGCGTCATCCACCAAAATTCCCAATACCAAGATGAATCCGAAAAGGCTGATCATATTCACCGATACATCCGTGAATGGCATCAACCAAATCGTCCCTAAAAAGCAAACCGGTATTCCGACAACCACCCAAAACGCAACTTTCATCCGCAAGAAAAATCCGAGCAATACCATCACTAGCAATGCGCCCAGCGCGAGATTTCCCACCATCATATTAAGGCGATTGTTGAGGCCTCTCGACTCATCTGCCCAAGTCTCCAAAAAGACCCCCTCAGGCAATTTCATTTGTTTCTCGGCAACATAATCGCGCACCGCTGCAGCGATTTTTAACTCACTCTGCCCTTCAATAGAATACACACTCAAGCTGGTGCTCGGCTTACCATCGAAAGTGGAGTAATAGTTCCCTTCGATGAATCCATCTTTGACCGTCGCCACATCTCCGATGGTGATCCGCCCTCCATCCGCAGTGTTAATGAGCGTAATGTCTTCAAACTCTGGACCGAGAAAAGCTTTCCCATCTGTCCTCACCCGTATATCGAAATTTTCGGTACGCAGGGTTCCTCCCGGAAGATCGATGGAAGATGACCTTATTGCATTCGCCACATCAGAGAGCCTGATTCCATATTCACGCAACGTATCCTCGGAAACTTCAATACTGATTTCATAATCGCGCACATCTCTCAAATCCACGCGAGAAATCTCTGGCAAAGCTAGCAACTCAGCCCGCACTTCCTTGGTTACGCGAACCATTTCGCGTTCATCGATGTTGCCGTAGATCTGCACATCAATGATGTCGTCCTGATCTTTGATCCTGGAAATAATCGGTTTTTCCGCGTCTTCGGGGAAAGTAAAAATCGAATTCACCGCCGTGGTGACCTCATCCATCACCTCGAAAATATTAGCATCATCGCGCACTTCAATCATGACACTGCCAAAACTTTCGCTGGCTGTGGAGATCATCTCCTGAATGCCTTGAACATTGACGAGAGCCTCTTCGATCTTGATGCATATACCACGCTCAATCTCCAAAGGAGACGCGCCTAAGTAAGCCACCCTAACCCGGATCTGATTTATCTCAGGAACCGGCTGTTCCTCTTTCTGGATCGTAAAGACTGAGGCTATGCCACAAATACAGATTAAAAAGAGCAACAAATTTGCCGCGACAGGGTTGCGAGCAAACCAGGCAATGGTACCCGATTGTTTGATGGAGGTCTCGCTCATGCTAGCCCTCCGCGACCCATTCGACCCGTGTCCCGGCATACAGTGTTTGCGGAGACGTCAATGAAATGAGTTCCCCGTTCTCGATGCCAGAGCCCACATAGATGTAATCGCCATCTAGATACATAATCTCGATATCTCGAATTACAATCGTATCATCTGCGCTCACTACCGCGACCTGACTCGTGCCTCTCAAGGCAACACGGGGCAAACGCACAACCTGCTGCATCGGGATACTCCGAATGCGCGCTGTCACAAAAGTTCCGATACGGAGTCTCGATTCCGTATCCGCATTCACCCATCCGTAGGGATCGACCACCCGCGCCACCACGTAGAGGACACGGTCATTCTCATCGATTACATTTTCGCTCCGGACTAGAGACACCTGATAATTACCTGGAAGCTGGGTACTTGGGTTGATTAAGGTAATTTTCGAAGGTGTTGCGGCTGCATCCCCAAAGTCGGGTAAGGCGATAAAGGGCAGATCATGCGCCAAGATCGGCACGCGGATCTCGGCAAAGTCAATCGCGTAGAGTAGGCCAACCGCCGATCCCGGACCAATGAATTGACCCGTCGCAACCTCACGGGTTTTCACCAACGCATCAAAAGGTGCACGGATCTGAGTGCGTTCTAAATTTCGGCGGGCTTGTTCCAAGTCGGCCTTCGCGGCGTCCAGGCTCGCTCGGGCGTTTGCGAGCTGGGGTTCACGTAAGGTCAGAGAGGAGGCTTCTCTTGAGTTCAGCCGCTCCCAATCGATGAGTGCCTGTTCTGAACGTGCCTCTTCCTCGGCCAAAATTAAGGTCTGCTCGACCACCTGGGCCTGCGCGCGCCGAAACGCGGCTTCATAGTCAGCGGCCTCCACCTCAACCAGAACTTCACCCTTCTTCACGAATTCGCCGGGATAAAATTTAGAAGACGTAGCGACGATCTTTCCGGAGATTTCCGAAGATAGATTCGACTGAGTGCGTGGCCGGACAAAGCCCTGCGCCTCAATCTCGATCTGGAGGTCCTCGACCTGAGCAGCCATCACTTCAATTTTACGAGGAGGCAGTGGCTCCGGCGCCACTTGGGCAATTTCTGTGGGTTTCGATATCAACGCAAAGATCGCGCCGCCCCCAATGAGAATCAGAATAGGTAAAAGGATTTTCATCTTCAGTCTGTGTCGAGTAGCCATTGAATCTCTCAGGAGCGACAGATCAATGAAACTTTGTCTTCAGGGTTTCTCATTAGTTTGGAGGTCTGACACTCACCCTATCTCAGCTTCCAGACGTTTTCACGATTTTCCAATCTCCGGCATCCATCCCTGATCTCACGAAGTGAATTGGTATGCCAAATAAGGCAGTCCCTAACGCCTAAAAACTCAAACTGCGCCCGTGATTTCAGAGTTCGGTCTAAGCGGCGACTTACCCGAGGCACTCGCATACGTTCCACATCCAAACACATTCCAGATTCATGAAGATTAATCTGACCATCCGAACGATGATAATCGGGGGTTTTTCCGCACTCATCATCTTGCTTCTCACCGTCGGGAGCATCGCTTTCTTCGCCTTAAAAAATGCCTCCGAAGGCTTCACCGGTTACCGAGAAATGGCTCGAGATTCCAACCTCTCGAGCAATGTTCAGGCAAGCATGCTGATGGTTCGGATGAATGCCAAAGACTTTATCATTACAAACAGTGAGAAGGACAAAAAGCAGTTTGAGCAATTTCTCGTGGAAACTGAAAAGTACCTCGCGCAAGCCGAGAAGGATATTCTGAAGCCCGAGAGGGCTGCGAAAATCAGGCAGACTGTTGAGAATCTCAATCAGTATCATGCCGCATTCAAGGAAGTCACCGCATACGTTGAGCGCGAAAATGAGCTGGTTTTAGATCGGCTCAACACTACCGGTCCGGCTGTCCGAGAGAAACTATCGAAAATTATGGACTCGGCCTACACCGATCAGGACGTCAGCGCTGCATATCATGCCGGAGTTGCCAACAAACACCTTTTGCTCACTCGCTTGTATGCGACTAAATATTTAGAGCGCAGCGAAAAATCGGTCATGGATCGGGCCTTCAGTGAATTAACCCGCGTAGACGAAAGCCTCCTGCGACTGGATTCCGAGTTACAAAACCCCGACCGACGAGTCCTCCTTGAAGAGATCATCGAAGGGGTCTCACTATATCGGACAACTTTTACCGAAATCACCGAACTTATACCGGCGAAGATCGATATTATTGAAAATACCTTGGATCGAATCGGCCCTATCGTCGCGTCTGATCTAGATGCCGTAAAAATGGATATTCAAAATGTTCAGGATCAGCTGGGTCCGGCACTAGTCGCTTCCAATGCCAGCTCCAACAAGCAGGTCTTGATCGTCGCGGCAAGTGCTTTGATTCTCAGCATTGTGGTCGGGTTTTCGATCATCCGCTTCATCACAAAAAAACTCAAAGAGGTGATCCATGGTATCAGCATTGGTGCCCAGGAGGTTTCAGTTGCATCTCAGGAGATGACCGAGGCTGGACAGTCCCTCGCTACCGGCTCCTCGCAGCAAGCAGCTTCCATTGAGACTACTTCCGCATCCGTCGAGGAACTCTCAGCGATGACCAAAAGCAATGCCAACAATGCGCGGGAGGCGGACACCATCATGCTGGAAACCAACGATATCGTGAAAGCCGCCGATGAAACCATGAAGGAACTCATGAGATCCATGGAGACGGTCACGCAGTCGAGCGAGGAAACCTCAGGCATTATAAAGACGATCGATGAAATCGCCTTCCAAACCAACCTCTTGGCCCTCAACGCCGCCGTAGAGGCCGCTCGAGCTGGCGAAGCTGGTCAAGGCTTTGCAGTCGTCGCTGAAGAGGTACGCTCTTTAGCGATGCGCACCGCTACCGCCGCCAAGGACACCTCCCAGTTGATCGAGGAAAATCTCAAAAACATCCAGCAAGGCTCTCAGAATCTCGAGGCAACCAACGAACGATTCGTGGGTATTACAAAAAGTACCCAGCACGTCGGGACCCTGGTATCAAATATCTCAAATGCGTCCATCGAACAAGCCAATGGAATCTCTGAGATAAACCGGGCGATTGGAGAAATGGAATCAGTCACGCATGCCGGTGCAGCTACCGCTGAGCAGACCGCCGCTTCCGCCCATGCTCTGGAAGATCAATCGAAACGGATGGCCGACAATGTGCAACGCCTCGTCAAACTTGTCGGAAGCCAATCTAGCTAATTTCTGAAACTTCACAGTGTTTCCGTGAGCGCTTAGGAGGCATTGAGACTCCTGAACGGGTTGATCAATCGGATGTGTCGCCGACTAGACATTCTCAGGAATCACATCTAGCTGGTGGGCCCAGAGTTTTGCGTAATGTCCATCCATTTGGAGCAGGGTTTCATGATTCCCGATCTCAATGATACGTCCCTGTTCGAGGACTACGATTTGATCAGCACGGCAAACGGTCGACAGGCGGTGAGCAATTACAATAACGGTGCGCTCGGAGACCAAATGGTCTAAGGCCTTCTGAATCTCACGCTCGGTAATGGTATCGACCGAGGAAGTTGCCTCATCCAGGATGACGATGGGGGGATTTTTTAACATAACTCGGGCAATGGTAAGGCGCTGCTTCTCTCCTTGGCTCAAGCGAATCCCGCGCTCGCCAATCAAAGTGTCCATACCGTCTGGTAATTTGGAAACAAAATCCCAAGCTTGTGCAGATTTCAGGCAATCCTCGATCTCTGTGTCGGAAGCTTCAGGCCGGGCCAGAAGCATGTTTTCACGCACCGTTGTATCGAACAAAAACGGATCTTGAGACACGACCCCGATGCGGGTTCTCAATTCATTGAGTTCAATGTTCCGAACATCGACATCATTGATAGTCACCGATCCGTCACTGCAATCGTAATAGCGCATGACCAGATTGGCGATGGTGGATTTACCCGCCCCGGTGTGTCCGACCAAGGCAGTTACCTTTCCCGCCGGTATCGTTAGCTGCATCTCCGGAAGAACCACTGCTCGCTCAGAGTAAGCAAAATTCACCTGCCGAAGTTCGATTTCCGGCAAACCAGCCGGGAAGGGCAGGGGGGCTTCTTGGCTTTGTATATCGATGGGGTGGTCCATCAAATCAAACACCCGGTCCCCAGATGCATTGCCTGTGGAGAATAGCTGGGTGAGCTGGGTCAGTTGCCGAATCGGCTCTACGATCATCCCGCAATACATAAAAAACGCGGTGAATTCACCAAACGAAAAGCCTTCAGCATTGGTGGCGAGGAGGTAGGATCCATAGCCGACCACACCGACATAGCCTAGACTCGATATCCAGCCGACGCTCGGTCCAAATTTTGCCCAACTAAACATTCCTGCCAAATTAGCCTTTTTGAGATCCTCAGCCTGCTCCCCAAAACGCCGAGTTTCTCGACCCTTGAGGGCGAAGGATTGGATCAGACGATTGCCCTGGATATCCTCAACCAGCAGGGAATTCAAATTGCCGGCAGAGTCCCGAATCTCGCGCCACAAGGTGCGCGCAGACTTCGCATAGACCAGGGACATCAGAATCAAAAGCGGAACCGGCAAAAACACCAAGGCGCCGAGAAGGGGTTGCTGGGTAAATATGATAACTGAGATGCCCAAAATCATCAGAACGGAGCTGACTCCTTGTTCGGTGCCATCGAGAAGAGCACGTTCAAGGTTATTGACATCATCAATGACTGTCGAAGCCACGTCGCCGGATTTCCGCTTGTCATAAAATCCAATCGGCAAATCGAGAAGCTTGCCGTGCAGTTCCGCGCGCAAATCCATCAAAACCTTCTGCTCTAGGGTGTTGTTTACGCGAATCCGGAAACTATTCATCAACTCCCGCCCACCGTAAAATAACAGCATCAACAGCACTCCCGGCAAAATGGAGTCCACCTTACCGGACGAACTGATGTCGTTCACAACCCCGCTAATCACCTGCGGCACCGCGATTCCGAGCAGCACCATGGCAATCGCAAATGTCAGGGTGAGCGCAAAAAGCCCTTTGTAGCGAAATAGATATATCGATACGCGCAAGATCGGGCTCTTCTTCGTTTTATCAGACATAGCTTAAAATCAACGTGATTATGCTTAGATCCCCAAAGGCTCTCTGGGATTCCCGAAATGCTCAAGTATTCATTGTCCGTGGGTCAAGAATGCGATGATCGTATCCAACTGAGCATCTGAATACTCTGGATAAGCCTCCATCTCAGCGACCGGATTCACGCTCTTAGGATCGATGACATAATTTTTGAAATAGTCGACATTCACTGAGGCATGCACTGCAAGCACCTCCCAGGGCCGAACCGCGCGATGCCCCCCGATGCCATTTCCCGCAGCCTGATGACAGCTTGCACAGCTATTCACCCAGATCTCCCGCCCTTCGACAGCCGGTCCCGTCAAATCCTCATAGGCCCCGGTGTAAAACGCAGAGAACATCTCATCATATTTGCCAAAGGTCAGCGAAACCACACCCCAGGGCCGCTTGTTTCTCTGATACTTGTAGGGAGGCTTCGCGTCATCATTCTTAAAGGATATGAAGTAGGGAGACGCGTTTTTTAGGGCGTCGGTCCATTCGCTTGGCACCTTTCCATCGACCTTGATGATAACAAAAGGCTGGTACATCTGGACGAATTCACGCGGATATACGCTGAAATATTTGTCAGTGCAATAGGCGGTTATGGTATCGGACCGCCCCTCTGGATCGACCGCTTTCCAGAGATCTTCCATCATCACCGCAGTCACCTCCTGGCCTTTGAAATAAGCCCCATCGTCGAATGCAAATGTCTGGCTCGGCAAGGCTGCGATCTTCTCGTAACTCAACGATGCCTCCTCAGGGCCTTGGTAAACTTTCAAAGGCGCTTCGACATCGGAAGACGATGAGTTTTCAGATTCAGACGCAGGGCCCGAACACGCAGACAGTAAGATTGCGCATATGGCCAGAGCACACATGCAGGGGAATACGCAGGATTTCATGAGGGGATTAGATCAAGAAATATACCAAAATACCGCTTATTTCCCAACCGCATTTCTCTCAGTATTTGCCAAAGTCATGTTCAGAGACATGTATCTTCTCCATGCTTGAAGACCACCTAGAGCCTCCTTTTGGGCCGACCGGCGCGATCCTACGCAGCCTTCCATCGCCTTACACCGCCCATCACGCCACCGGACTGCTGTATCTACCACGATTCATAGCCAAAATTCGCTGGGTAAAGAAGCACGGAGAACTTCCCAAGTCATATCGAAAAAACTATAAACGGGGATTCGACCGGTTTCTCTGCATGCACTTGGGAGTGGACCCTGGGGACGTTGAAAAAATCGTCATGACCCACGATGATCAGGCCACTATCGATTCGGAGCTGCTCAAACTATTTCCTGAAAATGTGATGGCTGCTGAGTGGAATCGAGAAATGACTCACAAAGGCATCAGCGCGGCGGGCCGCGAATTCATTGTGGAATCGTTGACCAAAATGGGCTGTCCCGAAAAGATCGAAGAAATTGTCTGCGTCGCCGATATGATGGATTTCGATGAAGGGCGCATCCCCGGTTATGATGTCGAAAAAGCAATCACCCTCGGCACAGATTAGCACCGAGCTTGAGCCGGCTCGAACCAAGCGAGCGCGGCGCTGTCATATCATTTGGGCCACCTTGGCTCGGGGGCTTGTTCATCGGAATTTGCTCGTCTAAAGCCCTACGAAACCTTAGCCGTAGTGCTAGATTAGGACACTCCGGCATCCCTTAACCGCGATAGCATGAACTCCAAACTCAAGATTTCCCTGCTTAGTCTATTTTGGCTGTCCACTCTCTCAGGAGCGTTTTTCTATGGGTATAAGGAAGCTGTAAACGGGCGC
>JBCCBL010000038.1:0-13435 GCA_039034055.1 Verrucomicrobiota bacterium
CATAATCAAACCTGGTCAAAAATTAGTTATTGAAAAATAGCGTTTACTTTACGGTCTCAAGACCTAAAACAATATCACGTTGAGCAGTTAGCATTCCATCAACTTTTTTAGGCTTTAATATTCTTGATGTATTACTATGCTTTTCAATGCGTTTTCTGCACGACTTTGTAAGTAATGGATCACCTTCAAACAAAAATGTTGTCATTTCAACTTCATTTTCATTTGGTGCTTTTACTATAGGATATAATTGTTGTAACTGATTGTAACGTCTGTCATTTCCTGGAATGTACGTGTAAAACGTGTAAGCACCATTAGCATCTGTTTTAACCCATCCTCTATTGTGAACATAACGTTTTTCATTTTCAAAACGCAAATCGAAATCACCATTTTCATCAGCTTGTTCAATGTAAAGAATTACGTCTTTTGCAGGTGTTACGCCATCACTTAGAAATATAGTTCCAGTAATTTTGATTGGTTGCTCTTTCGAATTAAAACCAGGAACGGTATCTGTATTACTTAAACGATCTTCGTTGTAATCGTAAACAGGACTGCGCTCTAAATAATCCTGCCGACACAAGCCTTGTTGGTCTCGTAGACCTCCTGCATCTTGAGGCCAAGGTCAAACCCAGGACGCTGCCAGGGCAGGTAGGCAAGCTCATCGTCATAGATCTCTTTGGTTATCGCCTCGGAATTCCTACATGCAGCTATTGCGATAAACGATATCGGGTGCATGTGGTCCACATGCTTCGCCCCTATAAAACTGTGCAGAGGCGTATCGATGGAAGACGGTCGCGGATTGAGGTTGAAGGTCGCGTGACGGTACATCTGCACCATCTCATCTTCGATCGGTGTCTTAACGCCATTTGGTGATGCAGCCTGATAGATATCCTGCAGGGCAATTAGTTTTTCCTGATATAGGGATGAGAAATTGGCGACCTTGGAAGTCCGAAGATCTCCACCAGAACCTTTTACCCACAGGACCTCGACCGCTTCACCGGTCAAAGGATCCACCTCCATCGCCTTAGCAGACGTATTACCCCCACCTGTATTCGTGATGCGTTGATCTGAGCCCAAAATGTTTGATCGGTATACTAAGCGTTCAACGGGCGAAAGACCTTTCACGGCCTCCTCATCCCAAAGATAATTTGCAAATCGATAATCGGAAGGCTCGTAGCTCATCGTGTGGTTTTATTTGGATATAGATGGATATAAGTGTCTCTAGGGCGCAAATGACGAGTATTTAGTAATTTTAAACCACATATTTCAACATTATTATTGCATAAACCCAAATTTAACTCCGTTGTGATATGATCTCTTTATGCTCGCACCCCAAAGACAGGAAAAAATTTTAGGATTGTTGGAGAAGCACGGCACCCTGCGAACAGTGGACTTAGCAGAGTCTTTTGAGGTGACTGATGAAACCATCCGTCGAGATTTGATCGCCCTGGCCGATACTGGACAGTTGATGAAGATCCACGGGGGCGCCAGTAGCCTCAGTGGAAAGCCCAAACCCCAGTCCTTCATTGAGCGCAGTCTCATCAATATCGACCGCAAAGATGCGATCGCCAGGGCAGCCTTAAAGCTTATCAAGCCTGGGAACACTTACGCATTCGATAGCAGCACCACCGCGATGTCTCTGGTTAGCAAATTACCCGATCTTAATTTACGAGTCATCAGCAATGCCTTTTCAGTGTTCGAGCAATTAGGAGCTAAAGAAAACATCGAACTCATTTCAACCGGGGGTCAATTTCACAAAAAAACCCGGACGTTCGTAAATGCGAATCTACAGCAATCCGTAGGCCGCTACCATTTAAACTGTGCTCTCATTTCCTGTATTGGATTCAATTTCAAATCTGGGGCAGGCGAAGCCTTTGAAGCTCAAACCACCTACAAAGAATTCGTGATTCATCAGGCAGACCAAGTGGTTCTACTGATTGATTCCAGCAAATTTGAGCGACAATCCGACTACTATTTTGCATCTGCAAATCAAATACATCGGATCATCACAGATTGGAAAATCGATCAGCAGATTGCTAGACGCATTCAAGAGACCGGCATTGAACTCACCATTGCGGAGTAAGCCTTCTAAATAACGATATCTTATGGATACGAAAAACGTCTATATAGCAGTTGATCTCGGAGCTGGCAGTGGACGCGTATTAGCTGGAGAATTTGATGATAATCGGATTGATCTAAAAGAGCTGCATCGATTCGAAAATACCCCTCTTCAACTCGCCACTGGTTTTCATTGGGATTTCGATACACTTTTCAAAAATATCCTCACTGGATTGAAAACAGCCGCGAAAGCATACGGCAGCCGCGTTAAGAGTATTGGCATCGACACCTGGGGCGTCGATTACGGACTCTTAGACGAAACGGGTAAGCTCGTGAATTTACCCTTCCAATACCGGGATGCTCGCACCGATGATATGATGAAGCTCGCCTTTGAGAACATGCCCAAGCGCGACATCTATGAGGCCACGGGCATCCAATTCATGTTTTTCAATACCCTGTATCAACTTTTGGCAGAAGTCCGCTCTGAGCATTCAAAAATCGACTCGGCCCAGAACCTACTCTTTATGCCAGATTTGATTGGCTATATGTTGACTGGAAAGAAGACCCAGGAACGGACCATTGCGAGCACCTCCCAATTATACAACCCAAGGACCCGATCTTGGGATGCCAGCATTGTGAAATCGATGGGCTTGCCCTCCCGCTGGTTCGGCGAACTCAGTGATCCAGGCACCATTCTCGGGCCCCTAACCGAAACGATTGCAGCGCAGACGGGCCTGAAGGATGTCGTTGTGGTCAGTGTCGCTGGGCATGATACGGCGAGTGCGGTAGCTGGAGTGCCCAGCCAAGAAGAAAACCCAATCTTTCTAAGCAGTGGCACCTGGTCGCTCATGGGCATTCAGCTCAAACAACCAGTGATCGAAAAAAATACATTCATCGACGATTTCACAAACGAAGTTGGGGTGGATAATTCGGTCCGTTTTCTAAAGAACATATGCGGCTTATGGCTGATCCAAGAGTCACGCCGAGCGTGGCTAGAGCAAGGTGAAGATATCCCATATCATGCAATGTCCAAGCTGGCTTCGGAAGCACAACCGTTTCGCTCCTTAATTAACCCTGACGACCCAAGCTTCACAAGCTCTGGAGATATGCCACGGCGCGTTCAGGAATACTGCTGGAACACGCGCCAACAGATCCCAGAAACGAAAGGCCAAACCATACGATGTATCTATGAAAGCTTAGCTTTGCGGTACTCATCCGTGTGGAATAAATTATTACAGCACTCGGGTTCCGAAACACCCATACTTCACATCGTTGGAGGGGGTAGCCAAGACGCCTTACTAAATCAGTTCACCGCCAACGCCATCGGATCAACAGTCCTAGCAGGCCCAACCGAAGCTACGGGCCTCGGCAACATCATCGTTCAAATGCTAGCGGGCAAACAGATCGGATCTATTGCCGAGGGCCGCCAAATCATCGCTTCAATGAGCGATCTCAAAAGCTATCAACCTTCCGATACGGATGTTTGGAGCCAAGCCCGCGAAACTTTCAACTCGATTCAAACCATTCACCCAGACCTTTAACGCACCTTGAAAAGCGGACACCATATTGACAACCCCGACATCATCCTGATCGGGAGCGGCATCATGTCATCGACCTTGGGTACGATGCTGAAAGAACTCGATCCGACCACCAAGATCCAGCTCTATGAAATGACCGAGGGACTGGCCGAAGAAGCATCCAATGGTTGGCATAACGCGGGCACCGGCCACGCCGGCATTTGTGAACTGAGCTACACCCCCAACTATGGCCCGGACGGCGAGGTCGATGTCGCTAAGGCAATTGAGATATTTCAACAGTTTGAGCACTCCAAACAGTTCTGGGGATACGCTGCCCGAACCGGAATGATTTCCGACATCCACGAATTCATCAATCCGGTTCCACACTTGAGTTTCGTGTACGGGCAAGAGCAGGTGGACTTCCTGCGCTCGCGCCATCGTCAGATGCAAGCACATCATTTCTTCGAATCGATGGAATATACCGAAGATCGTGATACCTTACGCGAATGGGCACCCCTACTGCTCGAGGGACGCGACGATACTCCAATCGCTGCTACCAAAATGAATTTAGGCAGCGATGTGAATTTTGGAGCCCTCGTCCAAAAGTTTGTAACCTGGCTTGGCCAACAAGAGAACTGCGGATTTGCATGCAGTCACCGTGTCATAGATTTGACTCAGCAAGAGGACCATCGCTGGTCACTTAAGATTAAAAACCTAAAGACAGGTCACATCTTTACCAATACGGCGAAATTCATATTTGTGGGCGCTGGAGGCGGTAGCCTTCCTCTGCTGCAAAAGTCCGGGATTCGAGAAAGCAAAGGATTTGGAGGCTTTCCAATTGGAGGCCAATGGCTCATATGCGACAAACCAGAAATTGTTGAGAAACATGTTGCGAAAGTTTACGGCATGTCACCCGGTGCCGCTCCCACGATGGCAGTCCCCCATCTCGACACGCGCATTATTAGAGGGAAAAAGTCCCTACTCTTCGGACCCTACGCAGCCTGGACGACGAAATTCCTTCATATTGAAGGCAAATTTACCGATCTCCCTGGTTCGATCCGCGCAGATAACATTGCATCTTTAATCAAAGTGGGCCTGCACAACCTTCCTTTAGTTCGCTACCTGATACAACAAGGTACCCAAAGCATGGATACGCGTATGAAAGAGCTGCGCGCCTTCTTTCCAGATGCTCAGGTGAATGATTGGAAATTGATTGATGCGGGCATCCGCGTCCAAGCCATTAAAAAGGAGGATGGGGACGCGGGTATTGTGCATTTTGGCACAGAAGTCCTCACCTCTGAAGACCGCTCAATTTCTGCGTTACTCGGCGCATCCCCAGGCGCTTCCGTTTCTGCGAACATTATCTTAGAGGTCATAAAAAAGTGTTTTGCCGATATCTTGACTACCGAAGATGGCCATCAACGGATGAAAGCCATGATCCCCTCTTACGATGAAGATCTATCTGGGCCCGAATTCGCAGATCGTCAAAGGTCTCTCAGCGTGGAGGCCTTTAAGTCTCTTCACTTCATAAAATAGAAAACTTATTGTGCTCCAGCCACACCGTACACCGCTTAATTCCATATCCAACCCCTATAGCTCTCAAACCTCACATGTCCAATTCCAGCAAACCACCTGTCATTCCTAAAGAATACCTTCTACCATTCATTATAACTACCTGCTGTTTTTCGCTGTGGGGCTTTGCCAATGATTTCACAAATCCTCTGGTTAAGGTATTCGAGCTGGTATTTGTCATCACCACGGGACAAGCCTCGTGGCTCCAATTTGCTTTCTATACTGGATATTTCTGCATGGCGATTCCAGCCGTATTATTCATCCGGAAATTTTCCTACAAGAGCGCAATCCTCCTGGGTCTCTTTCTATATGCCGCCGGCGCTCTGATAACGATTCCCGCCAGCTTAACGGTTCAATTCATACTCTTCTGCTTAGCATCTTATGTCATTACATACGGGCTCGCTTTCTTAGAGACAGCGTGTAACCCCTACATACTCGCAATGGGTCCCAGAGAGACCGCCACTCAAAGATTGAATCTAGCTCAATCCTTCAATCCGATAGGTTCCCTCACAGGTATGGCAGTCGCCTCGATGATTCTCGCTCCCAACCTAGAAGTCACGAAGGTTCGCGAAGAAGTCAAAAACCTGAATCCACAAGTTACCCAATACCTCCTCACCGATGAGTCTGAAATTCCAGCCGGATCCCGTTTGGCCGAAGACCTATCCAGCGTTATCTTGCAGGACGGCACCGCAGTGAGCTACTACGCGGACGGACTACCTGATTTTGAAAAGACGTCTGGGGCTCTCGATGGAGCCGTTCCCAATGTCCTCAAAGCGATGCGCGCAGGTGAGCCCACAAAATTTGAGGAACTCCAAAGAACCGACCTCACAAACGTCCGTGGCCCATATATGGTCGTAGCTGCCGTTGTAGCGGGATTTTTCTTACTCTTTGCAATCACTAAAATGCCTAGCTTCAAAACCGAAGAGAAAGATTCACCCTTTGGTTTGATTGTGCGGCAATTGCTCAAAAAACCGATTTTTGTAGAAGGCGTCCTCGCTCAGCTTTTCTACGTGGGAGCCCAAATCATGTGCTGGACCTTCATCATCCACTACGGCATGGAGCAAGTCGGCCTAAGTCTGTCCGAGGCGCAGAACTACAACATCGTTGCTATGATCATCTTCTTAAGCAGCCGCTTTATCTGCACATTCCTGCTCCGCTTCATCAGTCCAAGTATCATGCTGATCATCTTCGCGATTGTCGGATTTGTATTCACAGTCTGTGCTATCTATCTTCCCGGCCAAAGCGGTTTAATTTCACTGGTTCTCGTATCTGCCGCGATGTCGCTCATGTTTCCCACCATTTACGGACTTGCCCTAGGAGGTCTAAAACTCGAGCAGGCCAAAATAGGGTCAGCCTTCCTAGTAATGGCAATTGTAGGCGGTGCTGTCTTGACCAAACTACAAGGCACTTTGATCAGCGAGTTCGATGTCCGCACCTCTTTCTGGTTACCTGCGTTTTGTTTTGTTGTGATCGCCCTCTATGGTTTCCGTTGCTTTACGACGCACAGCCAAGCAAGTCCTGTTGCTTCCTGAAATCCATAAGCCAGCGCGTATCGCTACTTGAGAGTGCACCTATAAATCTCAAAAAGCGTAATGCCCGACCATCCATACTGCTCAAAATTATAACATGAAAACCCATCCTTTTCCTTTCCCCAAAATCGGGGTCCGCCCCACGATCGATGGCCGCCTCGGCGGCGTGCGCGAGTCTCTTGAAGACCAAACCATGAACATGGCAAAGCGAGTGGCCGATCTGTATACCTCGATCCTTCGCAATCTCGACGGCAGTCCCGTCGAGGTGGTAATCGCCGACTCCAATATCGGAGGGGTGCGCGAAGCTGCCGCCTGCGAGGACAAGTTCAAACGTGAAGGAGTCGGCCTGAGTGTAACCGTCACGCCCTGCTGGTGTTACGGTTCCGAGACGATGGACATGGATCCCCACCGCCCGAAAGCGGTATGGGGTTTCAACGGTACGGAACGCCCGGGAGCTGTCTACTTAGCCGCAGTATTGGCCGGACACACCCAAAAAGGCATTCCTGCTTTCGGTATTTACGGCAAAAATGTCCAAGAGGCCTCGGATGAAACAATTCCAGAAGATGTTAGAGAAAAGCTCCTTAACTTCGCCAAAGCAGGCCTCGCAGTTGCCTACATGCGTGGAAAAGCATACCTCTCGATGGGAGGCACCTCGATGGGTATCGCAGGTTCAGTCGTGGATCCTGCAATGTGGGAGAACTACCTCGGCATGCGCGTTGAAGCAGTCGATATGACTGAGTTTGTCGGTCGCATGAAAAAAGATCAGTATGACAAAACTGAGTACGAAAAGGCACTAGCCTGGGTAAAAAAAAATTGCCCCGAGGGCGACGACTACAATAGCTCCGAAACCCAGCGCGACCGCACCCAACTCGATAGCGAGTGGGAGGACTCGATAAAGATGGCCCTCATCGCTCGCGACCTCATGGTCGGCAACGACGAGCTGGAAAAAGACGGCCTGGGCGAACAAGCCCAAGGACACTACGCAATTGCTGCGGGTTTTCAGGGCCAACGCCAATGGACAGACCACTTCCCAAATGGCGATTTCATGGAAGCAATTCTGAGCACTTCCTTTGACTGGAACGGCAAGCGCCCACCCTATATACTCGCTACTGAAAATGATGCACTCAACGGAGCCGGCATGCTCTTCGGTCAACTCTTGACCAATTCTGCGCAGATTTTCGCGGACCTCCGCACCTACTGGAGCCCAAGTGCAGTCGCTCGCGTGTCCGATGGCTACCAGATCGAAGGCACAGCCTCCGATGGACTGCTCCACCTGATCAATTCTGGCCCCGCAGCGCTCGACGGGACCGGCGATCAGACTGACGCGGACGGCAACCCAACTATGAAGCCGTATTGGGAAATCACCGACGAAGAGATGGATGCTAGCCTCAAACACACAACATGGCACCCGTCCATTACAGAGTATTTCCCCGGCGGGGGTATGAGCACCCGCTACCGTACTAAAGGAGGCATGAAGGCGACAATGATTCGCCTCAACCTCGCAGCAAATCTGGGTCCGTGCCTGCAAATCGCAGAAGGTTGGACTATCGAGTTGCCTGAAGCTGTTCACGATGCCCTCGACCAACGCACCAATCCAACCTGGCCCACAACCTGGTTCGCCCCACGTCTCACCGGAAAAGGTGCGTTCCGCTCAACCTACGAGGTCATGAATAACTGGGGCGCTAATCACTGTGTGATGACTGCAGGACACGTGGGTGACCTTTACATAACACTCGCCTCAATGCTCCGCATTCCCGTTTATATGCACAATATCGCAGAGGAGCGCGTCTTCCGCCCAAGCGCATGGCGCGCATTCGGGACCTCTGAGCTAGAGGGCGCAGATTTCCGTGCATGCCAAGCCTACGGCCCCCTTTACGCATAACCTCTGATACACTCCTTTTACCATGTCAGACATCACTGAAAAACTTCTGGAGCTTGCCCATGAGCTGGGTCGTGAGGATCGCGGCCTGGCGATTCTCGGCGAGGGCAACGTCTCTGCGCGTATCTCGGATACAGAATTCCAAGTCAAAGCCAGCGGATCTTCCCTCGGCACGCTGCGTGAGGATCAGTTAGCAACGTGCTCCTTCGACAAGCTCCTACCTCTTCTAAACATAGAAGGCATGAGCGATACCGAAATCGACGAGAAACTCATGGAATCACGCACCGAAGATTGGATGAAAAAGCCTTCCGTTGAGGCCACATTTCACGCGACGCTTCTCAACATCGAGGGCATCCACTATGTCGGGCACGTCCACCCAGAACACGTAAACATGTTATTGTGCTCCGATATGGGAGAAGAATTCGCGAACAAACGCTTATTCCCAGACCAAATCGTATGCTGTGGGAGCCGATCAGTTATCATCCCCTATCAAGATCCAGGCTTGGCCCTGGCCAAAGTTATTGATCGCGAAGTCCGCGCCTTCATTGAAAAGGAATACACTTATCCAAAAAACATCCTTATCGAGAATCATGGTTTAATCGCCATTGGTAAAACCGCCAAAGAAGTGCTCTCAGGCACGCTGATGGCTGAAAAATCGGCTCGTATTCACATGGGCGCTCTCGCGGCACGTCCCCAAGGCCCCGTGTATCTCACACCCGAGCAAGTCCAACGGATCGCAGGCCGCCCAGATGAGCACTATCGGCAAAAAATGCTTAACGGCTAGCATGCGTGCTAGATTCTTAAACTTGAGTTTTAGATTTTAAACAAGGCCCTCTCAAAAAAACTTACAGATGATGTCCCAGAGATTTCAAATCCAGATCTCTACTCTTAGACTCTTTAACAAAATCCGTGGAAAGACCCATACGACTTCCGAAAGGACAATGACCTAAACTATTACTATTGCTGGGGTTAATTGCGAAAGTGCAAGCCCTTCACCACGTCAGCGTTCATGGACATGGATACATCTGTCAAATCTCGGGGCGCGCTTCCGCCGGTGCAAAGATTTTTCGGAACAGTTCAGCTATCTCTGACCTATATCCGGCTATGTTGGGCTTATCGCTGCGTGATGTGTCCTGTGACAGAAACTGTCTCCGAGTTTAAACGACCAGCCTTTTCTACTGAATATCGAAAGGACCTTGTGAGACAAATTCCAGATCCATGTAGAGAATGATGTAATCGTAGGACGAACTGAAATTCAACTCGAGGTTGGACATTGATAAGTCGATGGGGCCATCCGGCAATTTGTCTTTATCAAACATAGAACTATCTCCTACCGCTTCGAACGAGAGAGATCCCACAGCATTGTCGCCCAACTCCGGGTTGTTCAACGGCGTAGACCCGAATATGAAAATCCCATCATCTGACCTTGCAGGATTTCCATCGGGATTTTGGTTCATCAACACAGAAGTGTTGCCCCCAGTGAAATGGGCCTCAAATCCAGATTCAACGTGGTAAAATCTTAATGAAGCGGTTGCATCTGGATACAGCCCATAATTTGGATCATCCGGATAAGTGTCTTTTACGGAATAATCGAATGCGTAAGTGATATACACAGTATCACCATCGCTGAAAAAGTGACTATCACTATCCCCCTGATCAATGATGATCGTACCCTCATAGATAAAATAGGTCGCCGCTAGGCCCTGTGTAAGAACCATCAGGTGTAACATTGTAATTTTGATAAAGCAGTTTGTTTTCAAATAACTCATGAACCATTAGTATTTTGATCATGAAAAATGAGTCAAGCGGCAGATTATGAATTTTGATAATTTAATTCAGATTGCAGTCAGTTTTCCACCAAGCCCGGAATAGACACACTGAGTAAGGCTACTCTATATCAGGGAGGTCCACATCCTCAGCGCGGAGGTCGGTCAAATATTTGGAAGCTCCTAGCCATTTCACCAAACACCCGCATGCATTCCGCTTTCGAATAGCCAGAGAGACTAAATGTCAAAGTAGCCACCTGATCTGCTCCAAGATTTTGAGAACCTCGTTGGGTCTTTGAAACGCGACCAATCGACATCTTCAATGCGGATCCCCCGCAACCTCGAAAACGGCCTGCACAAAGGGTTTCACTTCATCTTCTGAAGAATCACACAAGGTTCCGTCGATATCGAAGATCGCTAGCCTATCTCCTTATCTAGAGGACTCGCAGCAATTTCTCGAGTACTTCTTAACAAGGTGCAAATGATAGAACATAGACCTTGCCGCGCGTCGTATACCCTTTGAAGGCAACCTTTCTGGTCTTTTTCTTTTAACTGTAGATCCTCTCTCAGCGACGCTCCTTGCTGAAAGTTGCCATTTGCTTGTAGTCACCGAGAGGCGGCTCAACAGGAGTCCAAGTTTCGCAGAGCAGAGAAATTTCTTGGCTGGGCTCCTTAATGAACTCCACTCCTATCCTTTAAAATCAGGGTGAAGAAAATGCTAAAATTTGAGTTTTAAAAGTTGTCTTCCGCTTTCCAAGCCCTATCCGACTGAAACCATGTCTCTCCTTCTTCGTTTTTTAGTGGTTCCTTTACTGGCTCTAACTTCTTTGTCTCTTAGCTCTGTTAAGGCTGTTTTGCTCGAGGATGATTTTTCATCCGGCCGATTGTTGGAAAACTGGTTTGCAAATCCATTCTCATTTCTTTCTCCGAAGACATCAGAGTTTTCGGTATTCAACAACGCTTTACATTATACCTCGTTTTCTGGGCAAGAGGATACACCGTCGGATACCGTTCTGATTTCGACAAAAACGGTGACTCTTGACCGTGCCTGGACAGTCTCCACAACTCTGAGATTATTTAATCTTGAGCCACCGATTGAGGCAGGAGTATACAGGAAATATGGGATTTGTTTGGGTGTTGCGAATTTGAGTAATCACTTTGAGTCTGTGGATGTCGGGATTCGCTGGAACCGTCCATCGATGAGCTATGCTGTCCGAGAAGCCTATAGTAACTTCGATACGAAGAACTCCAGAACTCCAGGAAATGTGGTCTTAATTGATTTCGGAGAGAGCGTGAATTTTGTGGAGTATGAGGTTTCCATAGAATATGACCCCACAACAACTCTAATCTATACCTATATTGATGATTCAGTTAATAAGTTTCTGATGGGATCTTTTAATCCATTCAATGAGTGGGGAGTTGCAGCCAGCCAAAGACTTGTTGTAGGAATTCGCGGATTTTCGAATCGTGTCGATGTCTCTACGACGAATCAGGTAATCGCGGATAATTTTGTAATTGAAATTCCTGACGATGACGGGACCAGCGCCTTTCAAAGTGAGGTGTCTATAGAACCCGCTCAAGCTGTGCAGTTAGATACCGTAGAGGGGGCGACTTACCAACTTGAGCTTTCTGAAGATCTAGAATTTTGGTTTCCGATTGGAGATCCTTTTGTCGGGGATGGGCGAAGTTATCAGTACCTTGATGCAATCGGAGATGTCGAGAGGCGCTTCTATCGTTTCAAGATGATCAGCCTGCACTGATCATTCAGGAAAAAGGATATCCGGGAAGGTTGAACTGCCAGCGGTTTTGCTACCCTTCCTCCAAATAGAAGATCAGCCCCGGCTCCTTGCTTCCCCATGCCGCAATTTTGAATGGTGAAGCATAGGTGCGCCACCTGCTTTACCAGGCTTTTGATGCGAATGGGAACAACCAAGCCAAATAGCAATATGAGAATTACCCTGTATTACGAATCTATGAAAAGCTCTGAGATAAATGAACTAACTTGGCGCAAGGCATGGTCGTGCTTAGCTATGCTATTCTTTGCTTTCATTCCGCTCGCCGGAGCTGAGGAATCGAAGGCTTACACCGCACTGGTGGCAGCCTACCAGGGTGAGCTTGATAACCTGTTTGCGATGCTTGAGGATGAGACCATTGAGCGGGTCGAGCAGGTCAATGGGGTGGATTTTCACATTGGTGAAGTGAATGCTTATCCGATCATCGTCTTTCAAACAGGCATTGGTTTGACCAATGCGGCAATGACTACCCAGATCGCACTCAGTCATTTTAACATTGAGCGCTTATTGTTCTCAGGAGTCTCGGGAGGCGTCGACCCGGATCTGGGCAAAGGGGATATTGTGCTGGCAGATCGATGGATGATCTATGGGTTTGGCGCTGTGTTTACTGAGGACGCTGACGCTGAGCGCGGCGCACATATTCCAGACTTTTTGAAAGGCCTCATCACCGAAAAGCAGTATGAGACTTATTTCCCCTACCCGATGGCAGTCATCCGTAATGGCATGGATAAGCCAGAACGCATGCCGTTTTATCCCGTCGATCCAGAACTTGAGACGATTTTCAAAGAAGTCGCAGCAGAATCCAAGCTGATCAACGCTGCAGGGAAGCCAGCTACCATTTTGACGGACGCGGTGTGTGCCTCAGGTTTGGCCTTTATGGATGATTACCGCTACACCCAATGGCTGCGCGAGCACTGGGACATTGCTGCAGTAGAAATGGAAAGTGGGGCGATTGCAAAAGTATGTTGGGTCAACGAAGTGCCCTTCATGCAAATCAGGTCAATTAGCGATGTCATTGGTAACAAAAACCCGAATGAGTTTTACGAGTTCAAAGCCGTAGCCGAAAAAAACTCAGCCCGTCTGTTAAATCTAGTGATGCAATCTGGTAAGCTGCCTAGGTAGTTTCTCACACCCAGAGCCAGAGCCAGACCCAAAAGCCCAAAGGCATCCTTCATTTGTACCATAACTCTAAAGGCAAATCGCTTCAGCAGGGGCCAACAAAGCGCAGAGGCGCAGGCCCAAACCATCGCCACCGCCATCGGCCCGATGGGGCCCAACGCCGAGTATCTGCACAACACGGTGCAAAGCCTCGCGACCTTGGGCA
>JBCCBL010000039.1:0-13271 GCA_039034055.1 Verrucomicrobiota bacterium
GATTGTTGTGAGGTTAGACAATGTAATTACACCAGCTAAATCCCTTGTATCAGCCGAGTCTGCCGAAGCGCGCTACTGGCCCCCAGGAAGGTTGCTTTACTGGGTCGGGAAGAACAATCATCTGGCTTCGAGCCGCGCTGATGATGGCTACGGCGTATTTGGGACTAGAAATTCCAAGGATGCCCGGTTTAGTATTCCAATTGAACCGACGATGAACTGGCCTTCAGTCGTGCATAATAGGGTGCGCTACAGGATAGATTCATCCGAATTGTCAGTCGAATTAAGATTACGGAGTGATGATTCAATCCTGCAAAAGCTGGATTCATTTGAGTTTTTAGATGTTGATAGCGACTACCTCGATAAAGGGTGGCAAAGCAGGTATGCCACGTTTCAGACACGTCGGTTAGAGCGAGGAAATGTTATGGATCACTCAGATCGATCGGTTTGGATCCGATCATCGGACCCGAGAGGTATTGATGCTTCATTCGGGTTTGATCCACAGCTTAACACTTACACGACGCGTGGCGGAGCGCTTCCGAGCCCACTTGAGTTTCCATTCGAACTCGCAACGAAACATTATGTCGGTAAATCAAATATCGAAGACAATAGGTTTCTGTTCAATCGCGAGATTTCGAATGTTTCGAACTCCCCCTATTTGGGTATGTTATACGATCCGATTGTATTTGATATTCCAACACGAAAAGTTCTTTCTGTAGGTGAATTACAGCACGCATATATTGCAGGATATCCTTTGTATTCCATCGGAAACCAATGGGGAGGTCTTCTGAATGACGTTTTCGACCGATATTTCTTTTCGGGTCAAAATAGCTTGAGTAACTCTTCGGAGGATTCTTCGGTGGAGATGCATCCGGTACTCCGCGCAAAAAGGGGCGTGTCTGATAAGGAGAACATTCAGCCCGAAGATCTCTTTGTGTCTTGGAGATTCAATGTGAATTCCCTTAACAGAGAGGCTTGGCTTGGAGCCTTGTCATCGGCGTCTCCGGACGACTTGATCTATCATCAACCTGATGGAAATTTGATGGATGATATCGATTCGGTTCAAGTCAAGCAGGCGAAGCACCTGCCTCCAATTATTACCAGATTTCCATTTTCAATGTCGGCGTGGATGGGAGTAGATCCTTTGGATTTCCATAGTGAGGCAACCGATCCTCCGATACAATTTTTTCATGAAGGATACAAAATATTTGGTGAGCGATTGAATGGATCTTCCGATATTGAAAGCGCCTATCAAGCTCTCGACATTTCCCTTGCTTCTCAATTGAGCGCACAGATTGTTCAGGAGCTTGAAGGTAGAGGGAAACCGATCATGCGTCTCCGAGATTTGGTAGTTCCTGATTCGGTTGACGAAGAATCTGTTTTGGAGCGTGCGTTGAGTGAGGTTCCGGAATTACGCCAACAAATATTTAATAATGATGGGGGATTTGAGGAACAGGCCGTGGATCCCTTGCTTCCCGCATATACTCTGCCTTCGGATGTGATGTCTTTGATCGCACCGGTCGCGAGTGTGCGCGGGGATACCTTTCGGATCAGGGCTTATGGAGCCGCCGAAGGTAGAGACAATTACTACGAAAAGTATTGTGAGGCAGTAGTTCAGAGAATGCCCGAGACTGTTGAGGGATCGTCATTAAAACGCAAATACGAACTCGTCTCATTTCGTTGGATAGAGAGCACAGATTTATGATTGTTAAGCATGTAAGGATAGGTTGTGTTTGTTTCGCTTGGTTGATTTCTCAGTTCTTGGGTGCGAGCCCGTTTCCCGGACTCGTAAAATCTGAAGATGAGTTAGTAGATGTCAGTTTGCACGTCGCTACCATCGTGAGGTCTGAGCGGCTTTACTTTGTCGACTGGGAAGCACCAGGAGACGGTATTCGTGGCTTTGTCCCAAAATTAAATTCGATGACTCTGAGGACTTCAGGTATGTCTCCTGCGCATCGGTACCAAGGCTCGATATGGATCCGACTCTATGATACCGAGGAAGATGATCTTTTGCATCAGAAACCTTTTGTTGAGGCCAAGTTGCCAGGAGATCGAGGCAGCTACCTAATGATTCTTGATCGGGGGAATCAACATGGAAACCGAACAGTCTTTTTTTTAAACTTAAGTAACATCGCGGCCGACACAGATTCATTGACTATTTTCAATGCTACGACTGTTAAATTGGATACAGAGGTGGAATCGCGAAATCGAGAGAAGTTGCTCTCAATCTCCTCGGGATTGACGCAGGGCATATCTATCGGGAATTCTGGTACGATCTCGTTTCAGTTCACCTTTCGAGGGGGTTCTAAACAATACGTATATTCACGTAAGTTTTCAAAAACTTCCTCCGAGCACTTAATTCTGATTTTGGTACCACCATTGATTACAGGCAGTCGTGACCTGCTGGGCCATTGGGTTCGTGTGCATCCACGAGATTTGGTCTCCTTTGAGGATAGTGAGGATCTTTAGCGTGTGGTTTCTTGATGTAAAGTCAGGTGGCTCAACCCAGAAATGAGTCGATTTCGCGGCGCTCCTTTTTGGTCGGACGTCCGCTACCTCGAGGGCGTTTGAGCAGTGGGTATTCGAGTTCGAGTTTTTCGGTCTTCGGAGGCTCGGGGGGCGTGTGGTCGACCAGGTAGGTATCGACCAGGCTAGCCGAGACGCGTTTGTCGAGGAAGGCTTTGACCTCGATGTCTAGGCGGCGATGAGCCCGTTCCACTTCGTATTTGTCGCCTATTTGCACGAGATAGGACGGTTTTACTCGCTGCCCATCGATTTTCACATGGCCACCTCGGCATGCGTCGGCGGCAAGTGTTCGTGTCTTGAAAATACGTGTAGCCCAGAGCCATTTGTCGATACGTGGGCCTTTGTCGCTCCCCAATTTGCTATTTGCCAAAACTGATCTTTTCGTTTTTCAATAAACCTTCACGGTTCTATGCGATCTTTTCAAGTGTGTTTGCCTATCCTGGCTTTGAGTCTGTCTTCGTTTTCGCGGGCTGGCGTTATGGAGCTTCAAGTGTCAGGTATCGATGGTGTCGAGGGAGCCCTGTGGGTGGCGCTGATGGAGACTCCGGGCGCCTTTGAATCGGGCAAGCCGGATGTCTCACGGGTGATTCCAATACGCAAGCTTCCGGAGCGGGTTTTTATCGAATCGGTCAAACCGGGCGCTACTTACGCCCTATGCGTTTTCCATGATGTTGATGGCAATGGAAAGCTGGATAAGGGGGTCTTTGGCAATCCTCTCGAACCCTACGCTTTCTCCAACAATGCGCGGAGTCGGTTTCGCATGCCCGATTTTCGCGAGGCCGCATTTGTGATTCCGGAAGATCCTGATGAGCGAGCGATACAGATTGTCGAATTGAAATGAGCCTTGGCTCGAATACAGACAGTGATCTGGAGAGTTTAATTGACACAAAGGGGGTGACACGGGACCCGCGCGTGCGCAAGTTGAGGGTGCTTTCGCGAACGCATAATCGAGTTATTTATGTCTGAAGAGCTAAACTACACCCCGCTGATTAAAGCATTGTTGGAAATCCCAGTGGATATGTCGCTGCAGGTGTCCACTGAAAACGCCGAAGGAGTCTTGGCACTGCGAGATCGAAGTGCTCAAGATTTGTTTGGAGGTTTGAGTGTGGTCGATCCAGTGATGGCAGATGCGGCGTTATCTGCGCTCTGGCTGCGTTTTGACGCATTGGATCCGGCTCATGATGTGATTAATCGAATCGACTCGGCGACTGGCTGTTTATGGCACGGTATCTTGCATCGACGGGAGGGAGACTATCCGAATGCACGTTATTGGATGCATCAGGCTGGCAATCATCCCACCTATCTGTACCTCGCTCAGGGAGCTGGGGCGATTCTCGCGCAAATGAGCGAGATTGGCAACTCAGAGATTCACGCAGGTATCCGGGTTTGGGATGCGATGTATTTTGTCAAACTATGTGAACGTGCCGTGAAGGAAGGGGGCAACCTTGAGGCGTTCTGTTTGAGGGTGCAGGATTTAGAATGGAGAATCCTCTTCCACTTTTGCTTTCAAAGCGCAATCGGTGAATTCTGATCTTGCGGAACTCCTTCGGATCTTTGCGACGATGATCTTGGACGCGATAATGTGATTTAGCTTAGGAGAGAAGAGTTTATCAGTCTTTTCTGCCTTTTCTCCAATCGTCGCGGTGATGACGTATCCAATCCAGAAGGGCCTTTTCGAATCCGATGTCAGTTCCCTTCTTTTCAGATTCCAACCATTTATGGCGGAGGATTTCTTCTCTTTCGGCGAGAAATTCTTGGTACAGGCTCGATTTAGTCGCGAAGCTAGTGTCCGCTTCGGTCTGCCGGGCTTTTTTCATTTTGAGAGGAGTGATTACCACAGGGTTTTTGGGTTTGAGGAAAGTGTCTGGGTGGGTGCGATCAGTTTGCAGCGGAGGCTTCTGATCGTTGAATATGGCCGATGACTTGACCGGCGACGCTGCGAAAGGCGAACGCAGTCGTGGAGTCGGGCTCAGAGATTACGATGGGAATGCCGCTGTCTCCACCGGCGCGGACATTACTATCGAGGGGGATTTGCCCCAAGAAATCGCAATTGAGCTGCACGGCGGTATGGGCCCCGCCGCCTTGCCCGAAGATGTATTGCTTTTTGGAGGTGTCAGGGTCTTCCAAGTAGCTCATGTTTTCGGCGACTCCGAGGAAGGGCACATTTAATTCGGGAAACATCATTGCACCCCTGATCGCAACATTGACAGCTGCTGCTTGCGGGGTAGTGACGACGATGACGCCGTCTAGGGCCAAACTTTGACAAAGAGAGAGGTGGGCGTCTCCGGTGCCTGGTGGGAGGTCGACGAAAAGGATCTCGAGATCTCCCCAAGCAACATTTGTGATAAATTGCTGGATGGTTTGGTGAATCCGGGGACCGCGCCAGACCACGGGAGCATTTGGGCCGAGAAAGTAACCCATACTCATGCAGCAGACATCATAGTTTTGAGGGGGGATCAGTGCGTTATCTTCGATTTCAGGTTCGGTGCCGATCCCCAGCATCATGGGAATCGACGGGCCATAGATATCGCAGTCCATGATGCCCACCCGACCAGGCATGCCTTGTTCCGCAAGGATTTGCTCGGTTGCGCAGGCGATATTGGTGGTAACCGTGCTTTTGCCGACACCTCCTTTTCCACTCGCGATAGCAACGACGTGTTTGACGCCGGCGATTTTTGCGGGCTGGGCATTTTGCTCACCAGGGGTCGGAGGTGCGCTCACTTGGGTGTTCACGGTCACGGAAGAAACTTCTCTCGAAAGTGCGCAAGCTGACTCGATGGACGCCTTAATTTTTTTCGCGATCTCGGGATCCTTTGAAGTGAGTTGGAGGTCGACCGTTGCATGACCTTCTTCCAAACGATAGTCCTTTACCAATCCGAACGAGACGATATCCCGGCTGAACCCAGGATATTTGACAGACTTCAGAATCGAATCTAGCGCAGAGTTTTTCAAAGTAAGTGCAGCTTTGAAACGGTTAGATGGCACAACCGTTACATGCGCTCAAGCGAATTCGATCCTGTCGAGCCAGGGAATCAGTCGATTTTTGCCTAACCGCGATTAGCTAAGGTCAGAAAATATTCCGAAACTTAGCCTAATGGTGATTTGTTCTTTGCTAGGCGAAAGCGTTTTGTAGGCTTTGATTAGATGTCTGACTTTCTCCGTAAAATTTCCTTCCGCTCGATTTTACTCCTGTCTTTTTTGTCGTGGGGGCCTGCTAGTGCGTCTGCCCAAACACCGAGTTTGGATCCGATTATCCGCCAGGGTAACAAGCCCATTCGCATTGCGATTGAGTCGACAAGCGGCTATCACCAGGGCTTGGCCGAGCGGGCCTTTCGGTTGCACGGTGCGTTCGAAGTATCGACTGCGAGCGCTGCGGACTGGATTCTGAGCCTAAATGTGGATGAATTACGCGCGGAGTTTGCGGCCCGTGGGGTCGATTCCGCGACGACGAGGAGCCAGGGATCGGCGGTGGGTGCGACCTCCGACGAGGCATTTCGAAAAGCTTTGGATACCGTTGTGCGCGATTTCACCGGAGTGTCGGGATTCTTTAATGGGATGATCGCCTTTGTCGCCGAGCCGACAGGGAAGAGTGAAATATACACCTCGGATATTCTTTTTGAATCGGTTTTGGCCGTCACAAATCTCAAAAACAATGTGGTGAGCCCTCGCTGGAGTCCGGACGGGAAACGCTTGATTTACACCACTTACGCGCTGACCGGTTATCCTGACATTGTCGTTCAGGATTTGGACCGAAAATCGCTTGTTCCCGTGGCGAACTATCGTGGGGTGAATTTGGGTGGCCGCTTCAGTCCGGATGGGCGCTCTATTGCTTTTGTAGCATCTAGTTCGGGTAGTCCTGAGGTTTATATTGCACGTCCAGATGGCTCGGGAGCGCGCCGTCAGACTTGGACCAAAGGATTGGCAGCGACCCCGACCTGGTCGCCAGATTCACAAAGGATCGTTTTTACTTCAGACGACTGGGGTGGGCCGCAATTGATTTTGCTCGACCCGGCGCGGAAAAAAACGACCCGGATAAAAACGGGCATGGGAGGCTACAATGCTGAGCCAGCCTGGAATCCGGTTTCTGCCGATTTAATCGCATTCACGACGCTTTCGGGCTCAGAATATCAATTGGCAGTTTACTCATTTGCCGAAGGACGGTCGGAGCAATTGACGCAAGAACCAGGTTCATGTGTTGAGCCAACTTGGATGAGCGATGGGCGACACCTTGCATTTACTTATCGCTATCGGGGAAGCAAGCAGCTCAAAATATTGGATACGCAGACACGAAAAATTGCCAATTTACACTCCAAGCAGCTTCCTAATGTGTCTCAAGCGGACTTCACACAGATGATTCGCTGAGTCTGTGAATGACCGCGAGCGGGCTTTTTCAGTTGCTTTTGCACTACGCTGTGGGCGATTCTTAAGGCCATGTCCCCACAGCTAGACGCGGTTGTCGATACCTACTTAGAATTCTACGGTTCTGAACCCGCCTACGTTACGATGGCGCCCGGGCGCGTCGAATTTCTGGGCAACCATACAGATTATAATGGCGGCTGCGTCTTGGGCATGCCCTTGAGCCTCGGTGTCTACGCGGGAATCTCGGAACGTGAAGACAAGAAAATTAGGCTTGTTTCAAAGGATGAAAGGAGTGAGCAGAGTCCGATAGAAATCGACTTTCAGTCTTTCGAATTGTTTCAGCCAGGAGATCCAAACCGATGGGCAAATTATCCGCTTGGCGTGTTGAGGGCGATAACAGATCGCGGTATTGCGATGAAGCGAGGATTTGATATTGCCTTCTGGAGTGATTTGCCGGCTGGGGCGGGTTTGGGTAGCAGCGCAGCGATCGAATTGGCGACTGTAAGGGCTATCTCGATACTTTATGATTTGGATATTGATGATCCTGCTGAGATTGCACGTGTCGGACGGAAGGCAGAGAATAATTATGTGGGCGTCCCTTGTGGGATCTTTGATCAAGGCGTGTCAGCGTATGGGAAAAAGGGTCATCTGGTCTATGTGGATGCCAAGCAGGAGAGTTTCTCTGATTATGGCCTTCCAGAGATGACGCAGTTCTGGCTTTTTGATACGAAAGTTTCCCATGCGAATATGAACTCTATGTATTCGTTGAGGAATGACGAATGCTTGAAAGCTTTAGAGGTTTTAGAGAAAACCTATTCTGGTATCAACGCTTTGTGCGATTTGACCTCCGGACAAGTCGAGCCGTGCGAGGCCGATTTGAGCCCGGCCGAGTTTAAAAGAGCTTTGCATGTGACGCGCGAGAACGAGCGCGTGAAGCAGGCAATGTCACTGTTGATGTCGAGCAAGGCCGAAACCTTGGGGTCGCTTCTATACGCTTCCCACGAGAGTTCGCGTGATCTCTTTGAAAATAGTATCCAAGAGCTGGACACCTTGGTTGAGCTTTTGAAGGCGCAGCCCGAGGTTTACGGTGCCCGTCTTTCTGGAGGAGGTTTCGGAGGGATGGTCTTGGCCTGGACAAGTGGCGCCTTTATTCGGGATCAGGCAGAAACGGTGTTGGCAGCTTATGGTGAGAAATTTGGCACGCTTCCCGAAGCCTACCCGGTCGAATCTGGTGAAGGTGCACGTATCCTTTGAGAGGTTTTGATAATCCGTAATCGATTTTCAAACACAGTTTTCGGGGCTGCTGTTCTCAAGATCGGTCCTCGCTGGGCGACCTGTGTGAAAGAAAAATTCTCACATTCATGGGCGTTACACTGTCAGGACTCAACGGAGGTATGGACTGGAGATCAATTGTCGACCAATTGATTGCTCTCGACCGTATCCAGATCACTGATCTTGAAGATGAAAAGCTCGTAAATGAGACTAAGATTTCGACCATTAATAATGTCGGAAGTCGAATGGAGGACTTGGATTCCGCGCTAGACGCGTTGAGTGATGATGAGGCGTTTTTTGGTAGAACCCAATCTTTGGCAGATCCCGATTCTACGATACTGTCGGCTCTGGCTCGGGACCGTACCTTGACTGGAGACTACGAATTCAACATCACCCAATTAGCGACTCAGAGTACACGCGATGGAACGACCAATATCTCGAATACCCTCGCCTCGAGCAATGATGTGTCTGGGGTGACCGTTGGAACGATGTCGACCTCAGTGCAGGTGACGGAGGGAACGTTCACGGTGAATGGAGCGCAGGTCACCATCGAGACATCCGATTCCCTTCAAGACGTGTTCGACGCGGTTAGCACGGCTACCGGAGGCGATGTCACTGCGTCGTATGATTCGAGCACCGATTCTATCACCATGACTTCGGCCTCCTCAGCCAATGTTGTTCTTGGAAGTCCGACCGACACGTCGAATTTTTTGGTAGCCACCAAGTTATTTTCCAATGGCACCGACACGACCAGTAGCACCTCAGCGCTTGGGGCATTGAGATTTTCCGATACTTTGGCCGATGCCAATTTCGCGACTGCCGTCAGCGGTTCCGGCACCATTTCGATTAACGGTGTCGATATAAATTATGAAAGCACCGACACCATCAATTCGGTCATTCAGCGTATAAATGACTCCAGCGCGGGTGTCACCGCATCTTATGATGCGGAGTCGGATCAGATAAAACTGCGCAATGATGCTACGGGTAGCTTCGGGCTTACGGTGACGGACGTCTCCGGTAACTTGGGCGAGGCATTGGGAATAGCCTCCGGGGGCACTGTTGCGGTCGGCGTAAATGCTCAATATACCCTGAATGGTGGAGCGACGCGGACGTCTAACAGCAACAATTTGACATCTGACAGTCACGGGATCGAAGGTCTCACAGTCACTGCGATGGAGCTTGGGTCAGAGACCGTGACGGTGAGCGTCGACAACTCTGATGCAAAGAGCAAGATCGAGACTTTCATTTCCGAGTATAACGACTTGATCGACTATCTTGAAAACAATACCGAAATCAGTGTTGATGATAGCGGTGATATCGAGACCGGATTGTTATCGGATAATCGAGAAATGAGCCGGGCGATCAGTGATCTGCGCCGATCCCTCATCACCACGGCGAGTGGAGACAATATTAGGCGGCTCCAAGACATGGGCATCGATTTTGAATCCGGCACAAACAAGTTGGAAATCGACGACGAAATCCTCTTAGACGATGCTTTGGAAGAATTCGCTGCGGACGTCGACGATGTGTTTAACAATCCGACAAATGGTATCTATGCTCAGGTCGAGACGGTGCTTGATAGATTTATTGAAGACGATGCCACGATAGACACCCAGACCGATTCTTTGAAGAACACAAACGATGATATCGACGACCAGATCGATCAGCTCGAGCGCTTCATTGCGTCCAAAGAGCAGTCCATGATCGACTCATTTTTGGCCATGGAACAGGCGCAGCAAGAGTTCAATAACCAGCTCCAAGCGATCCAAAGAATATAATTATGACCGCTGCTTTTGATAATTGATTTACACGTCCTCGGTCACCCCATTTATGCCACGATTCTTAAACTCCTTTATCATCTCAGCCTGTGTGCTGGGCACTTTGCTGTTGGCTGGATGCACCTCCAATGGAGTGCGCGTCCCCAAGTTGCCCGCGAAGTCTTATCAGCCTCAGAATGTCTACTCTTTGGAATACATTCCAGCGACGATGATCCGCGTGGCGGTATTGCCTTCCTATCATCCAGAGGAGGATCCAGCGCTCCTTCAGAATTTCGATTCAACGATTAACAGTGAATTGAGCAAGGTGCAGATTTTTGAACTGATACCCATTGACCGGGCCTACTTAAAAAAACATTTCGGGACTTCCCAAATTAACTCGACTAGCAACTTACCGGCATCATTGCTGGCGCGGATCGTGAGAGACTATCAAGCTCAAGGGGTGTTGTTCACCGATGTCACCGAGTATCATCCCTACAAGCCGATACGGGTTGGTTTGAGGTCCAAACTAGTCGATCTCAGAGATGGCGAACTCATCTGGGTCTTCGATGATGTTTTTGATTCCGCGCAGCCCAATGTGTCTGCGGCTGCGCGTCGTTACTCCAGGCAAGTATTTACAGATCGTTTTCCCCTGGACTCGGCAGATAGTATGCTGCAAAGCCCTCAGCGTTTTTCGCGCTATGTGTTCCATGAAGCCTTTGAAACGATGCCATCGCGCTAAGGCCAAAGATTTTACAGATTTTTTTTAAAGATTCCAAACAGCTCTCCGACTTTTAAACCAATCTTCAATTTCCCTTCTCACATATGAATATTGATTCTTCATCGTCAGCACCCCTGGCATCCTACCTTCAACAGTCAAATCAGTCTCAGAAAGCAAATCAGGCTTCTGAAGCCCAGGCTGTCCCATCCAAGAAAGCAAACGCCGCCGACTCAACCGGTCTGCGTGTCAGCGATCTGGAACGCATTCAATCCTACGTTGACAAGCTCAAGCAGATGCCGGACGTGCGCCAGGAAAAAGTCGCTCAGGCGAAAAATGCATTGGAAGCTGGAGATTATGATACGCAACCGGTAATCGATGAAGTTGCGCGTCGTTTGATGGAAGAGATCTGAGCTGACTCTTCACTCAATGCATCGTTAATACTCTAGATGAATTACTCAAACCTGGCATCCAAGTCCTACAAAACGGCAAGTATTTCGACTGTCAGTCCCGGTAAGCTCATCCTGATGTTATACGATGGTGCGCTTAAATTTATGCATGAGGCGGAGTTGGGATTCCGCGATAAGCACTTTGTGCGACGCAATGAGATCGTGAATAACAACCTGATCAAGGCTCAGAAGATTATCAATGAGCTGCAAAACTCACTGGATCTCTCGGTCCAAGGGGATCTGCCAAAAACATTAAATGATCTCTACGAATACTGTTTCAATCGTCTCGAAATTGCGAATGTCCAAAAGCGCCCTCAAGCCGTCAAAGAAGCCTATGCCGTGATCAGCGATCTCCGCAGCGCCTGGGCGGATATGTTGCAAAAACAGAATTCAACCGAACAACCCGCGAGCCCAACTCAAAGACCGGCATCCACCGCAAACTCTGCGGGTTCGATGCTCCACTCGGCTTAAGGGCCTCGAGAAGAGCTTGCTCACGACCCAAAATGGGAAACACGCTACCAGATCGCCGTCGGAAAGACTTTGAGCGGATACTGGGAGAATTGGAACGCATGGCTCGCTCGGACGAGGCCGCTCTTATTCGCCAAGATTTCCAACACCTGGCCGACAACCAAAAACTTAAAAGCGACTTTATCGGCAGATTGGTCGCCTTGAGTGAAGACGGAGTTCCCAACGAATTGGAATCTCGGTTTGCTGCATTTAGCCAAGCCCTGAGTGCGAATGCTTCATGGCTTGATGACTCCATGCAGGCAAACCGAGAAGAACTCGCATCCCTCGTGAAAGGCCGCCGAACAGTGCGACGATTGAACCGCTCCTATGGGACAACCGATCGGCCCAGCGCCCGTCGAACCGATAAGGCAAGCGTCGCGCCCAGCAGGACCCGTTTTATTAGGACTGCCTAGTCTTTTGGGGATCCGTAGAGTTCGGACTCAGAGATGCCTGGGTACCCTCGCATTGATGGGCCGACACAGTGTTTAAAAATCATCAGGGGCCTCCTCAATTTTCGCTAGGAGTTCGGAAGGGAGGTCAAGAGAAGTGATGCCGCGATCAATATTGTCTTTCTTCACGTGGACCGTTGTCAGGGTACCCTTGGCGACGCGCGTCGGTGATCCGTCCTTTTCAATGCGGAAAATTCGAAAGCCCCATTCGATTGCTTTGATCTTTATGGCCTTCACGAAGATCAGCACTTCCACCTCATCTCGAAAGTACAAGGGTTCTGCGTAGTTGCATTGGACCCTGACTCGTGGCCACCCGAGGCTTTGAATTCGATTTGCCGAGATCAGTGGAAGGTCTAGCGCTTCAAAAAACTCGGCCTCTGCCAGCTCAACATAGCGAAGGAAATTCGAGAAATGGACGAGACCAGCCATGTCAGTTTCGGCAAATTCGACTCTTCGTCTAACCGCGTGAGAAAATTTCATAGCCTCGGATCGAAAGAATCCGGGGGATAATCGCAAGGCAGACTCATAGAAATAAATTTTTACCTACTAGTTGGTAGGTAGGGTTGACATCTCTATTTTACCTACTAATTGGTAGGTATATGAAAACCAACCAAAATCCCTCTTCAATTGATTTCGAAGCAATGGTAGACGCGCACTACTCGGGTCTCCAGCGATTTGCCGTCTCTTTGACAAAAGATAGCGATGCGGCGCGTGATCTGGTTCAGCATACCTTCATGCAGCTCAGTCGTTATCACCACAGCTTGCGCGATCAGAGCAAGGTGCGTAGCTGGCTCAACCAAATCCTCTATCGCGAGTTCCTAAAGCGGCGTCGCAAGGACCAACGTCTGGTCATCGAGGAAGACCAATCGCCGACATTCACACTGCTCGAATCAGCGCCTGAACGACACCTGTTTGATGACGAGGTGGACGCGGTTCGCTCCAGTATTGAGCGCTTAGATCCGGTGTTTCGTGATGCTGTGCGCTTGCGGTATTTTGAAGGTCTCGACTATGCCGAGATCGCGGAGCGCCTGAAAGTTCCGGTCGGGACCATTATGTCGCGGCTATCGCGAGCGCGCAATCGACTCGCCGACATGCTGCGCCCAACATTCCAGGAAGCCGCCTAAAATTCGTCGGTATGCGTAATTTCCACTTCGACGCCCTCTACAAAGTGCGTTGCATTACCTTTGTCGGAGTGACTGGTCGAGGGAGTGCGTTTTGAAGTCCTCAAAAGCGTGAGCGA
>JBCCBL010000040.1:0-13267 GCA_039034055.1 Verrucomicrobiota bacterium
ATGGGGTCATTGATGATTTTGCCAATCCCGTTGACGAATACGTTTCCCGCAATGGTGGTTTTTGCCCTGGCGATAGCGATCATTGAAGAAGATGGGCTGGTAGGTATCGGGGCCTTAGCGATGGGATGCGGAGCAGTGGCCCTCTACGCGGTCATCGTCTATTTGGTGATCACTCAGGGTCCCGAGGTGATTGATGTGGCTAAGGACCAAATTAAAGCTTGGCTTGGCCTCTCGGCTTGATTTAGCCGCCGATAGTAATAAGTTTCCACGATGGCCTCCGGATTAGAAAGCAAACGGCAAACGCTCGCAGACGAGCTATCTTTCATCGAGGATCCGTATGAGCGATTTGCTTACATTATCGATCTGGGCAAGCAGCACCCAGCGGTAGCTGATGAGTTCAAGAAACCGATGTTTGAGGTTGAGGGCTGCACTTCGCAGTTGTGGCTGGTGCCCGAATTTAAGGAGGGACGTTGTCATTTTCATTGCGACGCGGACGCGCAGATTGTGAAAGGCATCGCGTCGGTGGTCTGCTCCTACTATTCAGACGAAACTCCAAAAGACGTGATTGAAAACGAGCCGGACTTTCTAGGTGACCTTGGGATTACGCAACACTTGTCGTCAAGCCGTCGTAACGGCCTTGGTTTGATTCGGCAAAAAATAAAATCCTTTGCTGAATCCTGTCTGAACGAGGCGTCTTAATACTGAGAAGAAAATGCCTTGTTTTCTTGATGCCCACTGCCATTTACAGGATGAGCAATTGGCGTCGGTCTTGTCAGAGGTTTTTTCGAGCGAAATCAGAGCCTGGATTGTAAACGGGACGAGCCCGGCTGATTGGGGAAGTGTCGCGGCTTTGGCGGACCGAGATAAACGGGTGATACCCGCATTCGGCTGGCATCCCTGGGAGCTGACTGAATGCCCGCCGGAAGATAGTTTTGAAAGGCTTCGCAGATACCTAGAATTGTATCCAAATGCCCATGTTGGAGAGATCGGCGTGGATCGTTGGAAAGAAGGCCTGGAGGATCACCTCCAGATTGAGTGTTTAGTCAAGCAGATCGAGATCGCCGCTGAATTTTCTCGGCCAGTGACCCTACATTGCTTGAAGGCGTGGGAATTGCTCGAGAAGGCTTGGAAGGAGGCCAAGGATCATCCGAAGCGAATGCTTTTGCACGCATTCAATGGGTCAATTGAGATCGCGGAGACCTGGATCGACCGCGGGGGCTATTTTTCCTTTTCAACTTATTTTTTGCATGCTCGAAAAGAAAAAATTCGCACCGTCTTTGCCAAGCTACCGATAGATCGATTGTTGCTTGAAACGGATGCTCCGGCGATGGCACCTCCCTCCGAGTTTTGTATTGGAAAGGTTAACTCAAACACCAATATTCGGTTGAATCACCCGGTGAACATAAAATTGGCCTATTCGGCCCTCGCTGATATCAGATCTTTAGACGCCGAACAACTTGAGGTGCAGGTCGGCCAAAACTTCGAGAAGTTCAATGGATCTCAAATATGAAACAACGTTGGCTGATTGATGGGCACAATGTGATTCATGCACGGCGTGGATTGCGAGACCTGCTTTCCAAAGACTCCAGCGGTGCACTTTCGCAGCGAAAACTGATTGATGATGTGCATTTAATTACGGATATCGCAGGCGATGAGGTTTGGGTAGCATTCGATAGCCGGCACTTTAAGTCTCTCAGTGAAAAATGGCGCGCAGAGCAGGAGAGTGCAGGCATTCGGGTTTCTTATGGCTCAGCGGACGAACAGGCAGATACTCTGATAGAGCGTTGGGTCCTTGCGGCATTGGAACCCGATAAGATAATCGTAGTGACAAACGATTTGGCGATCCGCTCGTTGGTTGAAGCTGCTGGGGCTTTTTCGATTTCAGTCTCAGAATTTGCGGAACGTTTACGGGCACTAGTCGGCGTGCAGCAGCGAAAGATCGAGAGGCAGAATAATCAGGCTTCCGACGATTTTCGAAATGAAATCCCCTTATGAGTCGATGCATTGTCCAATCCATAAGGGCTTGTTCCGAAGAGTCCGAAGTCCAACAGATGTAACGTGTGTTATTGTAATGAGGTCGTCAGCGGAAGCTTGACCTTATGGATGGGAAGTCTCTTTTTCCCCGGATGGTTTTAACCAACATCAGCAGAACAGGCACTTCCCAGACGCTGTGCGGAATGCTCTCTGTGTGGATGTTTGTGCTGACTCTTGCCTCGGTGAGTCCCACGGTTCATAACTGGTTACACGGTCACGATCAGTGCAATGCGTTGCAGTGTCATACGCATGGTGATGGGGAGTCTGAGCATATTTGTGGGGTCACCTTTCTGAGCATTGGAGCGGATACACCTGCAGGTGCGATTCATCTGATGTTCCGTGCGACCCTGGTTTACCTTCCGATTGATTGCGGCAAATTCCCCACGGAATCACGAGTAGAGTGCCATACTCAGAGTCGAGCGCCTCCTATGACCTGTTAATAAAAGCAGCGAACTGAATGGTCTGCGGACCATTCCACTCCTTCATTTTTTAACACGTCAATATAATGCGCATTTCTCTATTCCGGAGCATGGCTGCGATATACGCCTGCTCGCAAACTCTCATTTCATTCGCTCAGGAGGACCGTGAGTCTGTCCGAGAGCTTGACTCCTACACGGTGTCTGCCGGCCCGGTCCCGCGACTAGTAAACGATTTTTCCCAACCATCGACAATCCTCAGTGCCAAGGAGTTGGAAAACCAATCCGCGGCGACACTGGGCGCCCTGTTGTCGGACCAACCAGGTGTTTCTGCAAGTAGCTTTGGAGCCGGTGCGAGCCGTCCTATAATCCGTGGTTTCGATGGCCCTCGGGTCAAGGTGCTCCAGGCGGGGCTCGACGCTACAGACGTCTCCTCTACGAGTCCTGATCACGCGGTTTCTTTTGAGCCACTCCTCACCGAGCGCATTGAGATCGTCCGCGGGCCGGCGGCTTTGCTCTATGGTAGTTCAGCGATTGGAGGTGTTGTGAATCTAGTGGGTGCGGAGATTCCGCGGGAATTTCGTGAAGGCGATTTTGCAGAAGGCAAGGTCGAGGCACGGTATGATTCTGTCTCAAATGCGGAAACCGTTCTAGGGGTCGGTACCGTTGGCGGAGAGAATTGGGCGATCCGCGTCACCGGTCTATATCGTGACGCTGAAGACTATGACATCCCAGGCCTAGCAGAAATTCATTCAGAGGAGGAACATCATGAAGATGACGAGGATCACGAGGATGAGGAACATCACGATGACGAACACGATGAAGAAGAAAGCTTCGGTGTCCTGGAAAACAGTTTCTTAGAGACTGAAACCTACTCAATCGGTGGAACCTGGTTTTTTGACAATTCTAGCTACTTTGGTGTATCCATTTCACAATACGATAGCCTTTATGGGGTGCCCGGGCACTCGCACGCTCATGAGCATGACGAAGAAGAGCACCATGATGAGGATGAGCATGAAGGTGAAGAGGAACATGGCGAAGAAGAAGAGGAAAGCGTCGCTATTGACCTCGAGAGAACGCGTCTTGATTTCGAGCTTACCTTTGGGGACCTTGGTGAATGGATAAAAGCCTTACGTCTGCGGGCCGCATATACCGATTACGGGCACATCGAATTAGAAGGGGATGAGATCGGGACCGTCTTTGAAAACGAAACGGGTGAAATTAGAATTGAGGCTCTGCACGACTCATGGCTCGGAGCCGATGAGGGGGTTTTAGGCGCGCAATGGAGTATTACCGATTTTTCTGCGGATGGGGAAGAGGCCTTCGCGCCGCCGTCCGAGACTGAGACCTTTGCGGTGTTTGCTGATGAACGAATCCTGATGGACAAGGCGAGCTTCGAGTATGGAGCGCGTCTCGAACAACAAGATTCTGATGCGGAGAGCGATGCGCCTGAATATTCTGAATGGGCTCTGAGCGTGGCCTTGGGTGTCATCTACGAGATTGATGACGTGAATTCTATCGCGATTTCCGCTCAGCGAGCGCAACGGCACCCGACCGCGACCGAGCTTTTTGCGGATGGCCCGCACCTAGCAACCAGCCAATTCGAAGTAGGAGATCCATCTCTTGATATTGAAACTGCATATAGCCTCGACTTGAGTTATCGCATCGATGCTCCAGAGTGGAAAGGTAACCTTACGCTATTCGTGGCAGAGTTCGATGATTACATTTTCTCGGAAAATACAGGAGAAGAGGAAGACGAACTTCCAGTCTACCAGTTCCTAGCCGTAGACGCGCGCTTTTGGGGACTGGAAGGGGAAATCGACCGCATCATTGAGATGGATCACGGGGGTGTGCTCGAACTTGGTGTCATTGGAGATATAGTACGCGCAGAAAATCTTAATGACAGTACTGATCTTCCGCGGATTCCTCCGGTTCGTCTGGGCGCACGTCTCGGTTATTCTCTGGGAGGTCTAGAATTTAAGACCCTGTTGAGAGAGGCTTGGGAGCAGGACCGTATTGCTGAATTTGAGACAGAAACCGATGGATACACTGAGTGGAATGCGGAGCTTTCTTATTCGTTTGCTTTTTCAGCCGGCCTTGATTGGGCCGTCTTTGTTCGCGGTTCGAATCTGCTTGATGAAGAAATCCGGCACCACACTTCGTTCTTGAAAGACCTGGCTCCACTACCCGGAAGAAATGTTACTCTGGGGGCTCGCGTCGAATTCTAGAGATTGTTGATTCGATTGCTCAGAATTAAATCATAGGCGGTGCAACGAGCACCGTCTTTTGGTGGCTTCAAAACAAAAAGAGCGGAGACTTAGGTCTCCGCTCTTCTTTGGATGGATGGGGTAAAGTAAGTCTTTATGCCTTCGCAGCTTCCTTTTCAGCGGCTTCAGCCATCGCAGCTTTGCGGCTAAGGCGAACGCGACCTTTGTCATCAATCGCGATACATTTTACGATGATTTCGTCGCCGAGTTTGCAGACGTCTTCAGTCTTTTTGACACGGAAATCTGCTAGCTCTGAGATATGCACGAGGCCTTCTTTGCCAGGGAGACATTCTACGAAAGCACCGAAGTCCTTGATAGACCGAACAACACCGCGGTAGGTTTTGTTCACTTCGATTTCGCCGGTGCTGAGGTTGATTTCATCAATGGCGCGTTGCATCGCATCTCCGGATGTCGCGTAAATGTCGACACGGCCGCTATTGTCTTCGTTGATGTCGATCTGAGCGCCTGAAACTTCGACGATACGGCGGATGTTTTTTCCTCCGGGTCCGATGAGTGCGCCGATCTTTTCTGGGTCGATCATGACAGTCTCGATACGTGGAGCGTGCTGGTTGAGCTCGGTGCGAGGTTCGCCAATCTCAGATGTCATGACATCGAGAATCTTGTAGCGCGCTTCAGTCGCTTGCTTGATGGCTGCCTTAGCGATCTCGAAAGGAAGGCCTTGGATCTTGAGGTCGAGCTGGAAGCCAGTGATGCCTTCCTTGGAACCGGCGATCTTGAAGTCCATGTCACCGAAGTGGTCTTCTGCACCGAGGATGTCAGTGAGGAGCGTGTAATCGGAGATCTTACCATCGTCGCCAGTCTTGCTGATCATGCCGCAAGAGATACCTGCTACGGGAGCGAGGATTGGCACACCCGCATCCATGAGGGATAGGGTAGCGCCACAGATCGAAGCCATTGAAGTCGAGCCATTAGAACTCATGATTTCCGATACAACGCGGATGGTGTAAGGGAATTCGTCTTCGGCGGGGAGGATGGGCAGGACTGAGCGTTCTGCAAGCGCACCGTGACCAATTTCGCGACGACCAGGGCCGAAGAAGCGTCCGGTCTCTCCGGTGGAATATGGAGGGAAGTTGTAATGGAGGATAAATGACTTTTCTTTGGTGCCTCCGGTGAGTCCGTCAAGCTCTTGTGCATCCTTGGATGTGCCGAGTGTTGCAATGACGAGAGATTGTGTTTCACCACGATTGAAGATCGCTGAACCGTGAACGCGGCTGAGGACTCCAGTGTCGCAAGAGATCTCGCGAAGATCGCCCGGTGTGCGGCCATCTACACGCTTTTGTTCGGTTAGGATGGTATTGCGGTATATGTCCTCTTGGAGTTCTTCGAAAGCCATAGCGACTTGGGCTGAGTTGAAAGCTTCTTCGCCGAGCTTGGCCTTCACCGCTTCTTTGGCTTCATCCATGATCTTGCCAACTCGCTTTTTGCGTTCCGTGTAAGCATCTACGGATACCGCTTCTTTGAGGCGATCGCCGCCGAACTCTGCGCAAATTTCCTTCACTTGCTCTTCGAGAGTGACAAGTGGGAATTCGCTCTTCGCTTTGCCGACCTTAGCTGCAAATTCCTTCTGTGCCTTGATGATGGGCTGGATGGATGCTTGGGCAAATTCGAGAGCTTCGATGAACTTCTCTTCGGAGATCTGATCTGCAGAGCCTTCGATCATCATCATTTCCTCTTCGTTACCTACGTAGACGAGGTCGAGTTCAGATTCGAAGATTTGCTCATTCGTTGGGTTTACGACAAATGCTTCGTCGATCAGGCCAACGCGCACGCAGCCGATAGGACCGTTCCATGGCACATCAGAAATCATGAGGGCGGCGGAAGCGCCATTTACCATGAGGATGTCTGGCTCGTTAACGAGGTCCGTCTCAAGCAGCATACCGATGACCTGGACTTCGTTCATGAAACCCTTCGGAAAGAGTGGGCGAAGAGGACGGTCGCAGAGGCGAGATGTGAGGATTTCCTTTTCGGAAGGACGTCCTTCACGCTTGATGTATCCGCCTGGGAAACGACCTGCGGCAGAGAACTTCTCGCGGTAATCTACTGTAAGCGGAAAAAAGTCCTGACCTTCGCGGACGTCGCTCGCTGCGGTCGCGCTGATGAAGACTGTGGTCTCTCCCTTTTTGATGGTGATTGCACCGGAGGCGAGGTTGGCCAGGGTGCCCGTGGATATTTCGATACCGAGTTCCTCAATGAGGATGTTGTGTTCTTGTTTCATATTATTTGTTCTAGGGATCACCTAAATCGAGAAACGAAGCATTCGGCGTATTTCCGGTCGTAAATTCTTAATCGCAAAGGCGCTCTTATCCGTTCGAGGAAAGGGCGGCTGTATGATTAAGAGTCCACGCAAACAGGGTGTTTTTTTATGTCCTGCTGGAGAAACGAAAACGCTGCGTAACTCTTCCTTGGGTGAATTAGGGATTTGGTTGTTAAAAAATGAAAAACGGCCAGACCGGGTAGGCCTGACCGTTTTGGGTTAAATACACTGGGCAGTGAACGCTGCTTTATTTTGGGTAATGCAAGCGCTCATGGTATTTAATAAATGTTTTGATAGGTGGCTCACCACAGGGGTGCTGGCACTACTTGCGAAGACCGAGGCGCTGGATGATCTCGGCATATTTCTCGAGATTGTGGCGCTTGAGGTAGTCGAGGAGCTTACGACGACGGCTGGTCATTTTGATCAGTCCACGGCGTGAGTGGAAATCCTTGCGATGGGTGCGTAGGTGCTCAGTGAGGTGCGCAATGCGCGCGGTGAGTAGAGCGATTTGCACCTCGCATGATCCGGTGTCGGAGTCATGCACTTTGTAATCTTTGATTATAGATTCTTTATCTAGGTAGTCTGACATTGGGTTGTATGTATTTCACAATCGCTGGAAAAAACGTGTGCTTTTTCGTAGCCCAGCTAAAGGCCGGATCTACCGCTGTGTTCACCCGAAGGCGAAGGATTGTGGAAGGTAATTCAGATGAATGCCTTCTAGCGCAAAGATTTGAGAAAGGATGGATTATGGTGGTTTGGCAAGCTGAAAATATGTCAATTCAGTCGGGCAGTTTTAGCCGATCAACCAGGCGGTCGAAAGTCCGCCATTGATGGACGGTCACGGCTTCTGGGCGGGTCGTTGGATCGATCCGGGTTTCATTGAGAAGTCCGTGAGCGTTTTCCGAGATCACGGGTTCGGGACACTTTCGAAGGAGGGCTCCAATTTGTTTTCGCCTTTGCGTGAAGCAGAATCGAATAGTGGAACGGGTGGTTTTGCTGAGCCGATGGGGCTGTTCGCGTTTTTTGAGAACGAGAAGTACCGAGCCGACGGCGGGGGGTGGATAAAAGCACTGGGCGGGGACGCGATGGAGTCCGACTTTTTCGAAGGCGAGGGCCACGTCTATCGTGAGGGCGCCGATAGACTTGGTTCCCGGTTTGGCACATAGGCGATCGGCAGCTTCCTCTTGTAGCATGAGGGATAAGACGGTTGGTAAATCATGTTCGAGGACCGCATCCATCCACGGACTGGTGATGGCGTAAGGCAGATTTGCGACAATTTTGAAGGGGCCGTGTTCGGGCTTGATTTGAGCGAGGGGATGTTCGACAGCATCTCCATACATGAGGGAAAGGTTTGAATGGTGGGGCGCGATCTCTCGTTTTAGATATGAATAGAGCGTAGGGTCTCTTTCCACGGCATACACGTGGGCACCGGTCTCCAGAAGGGCGCGGGTGAGGGTGCCTAAACCGGGGCCAATCTCTACGATGCGGTCTTTGGCCTGCACCTGCGCGAGAGCAAGTGACTTTCGGGTGATGTTTGCATCAACCAAAAAGTTCTGTCCTAGCTTTTTTTGAGGACTGTGCCCCATGGTCTCTAGGATGGCCTTCGTGCTGGTGAGGTTGAGCAATGGCATAGTTCTGAGTGGTAGAATTGTCTGAGAATTCCTGAGGATGCACGACTTTTGGTGATTTCATTCTGACGCTGGTTGTTCGGTCCGTCTATTTCTCGGCATTTCAGCTAAACGTCTTGGCGTCGACTTTGGTTTGGCATGAGCAGGCTCATTTTCCAATTAATGGTATTCCATCTGGTGTTGGTGGCGGGATTGGTCCCGTCGAGAGCCATCACTCAGATGACGGCGCCCGAGGCCTTGACCCTTTTGAAATCGGGAAATGCTCGTTTTGCTTCAGGGAATTCGCTGCATCCTAGATTGGGCTTTTCGCGCATATCTGAGACGGCTGAGCAGGGGCAAAAGCCTTTTGTCACAGTGTTGGCGAGTTCAGACAGTCGAGTGCCAGTCGAGTCGCTATTTGATCAAGGAATCGGCGATATCTTCACCGTGCGGGTGGCTGGAAACGTGGTCGATACGGATGAGGCAGGTTCCATCGAATATGGAGTGGCTCATTTGAAGACACCGCTTTTGGTGATCCTTGGTAATTCGCAATGTGAAATTGTCAGTGGGGTGGCTGAGCGCAAGCCCCTTGGGGGCAACATCTCTCCACTCGTGGAAAACATTGTGCCTGCGATTGAACGCGCGGTTCTCAGGCATCCACGGCTTGAGGGTCCCGAGCTTTTGCCGCACGCTATTGAGGAGAACGTGAGTCAGTCCATCACTGATTTGCTTCGCATCTCGTCGGTCGCAGCCAAGCGGATTGAGGATGGGGATCTCTTGGTGGTAGGAGGGGTTTACGATATTGCCACTGGACGGGTCAAATGGCTGAGCCGGCATCCGCAGGTGCGCATGCTTGAGCAGCGGGGAATCCAGGCTCGTAAGGAAGCAGCGGCGGCAGCGGCGGCAGAAGCAGCCAAGCAGGCGCGCCTACCCAGGCCGGGAGTTTCTCGATAGATCCGTTAGGGTTCGATTTTTTTTGCCTTTTTTGGAGCCCTCTTTTTGCCCTTGGGCTTTGGGCGATATGGCTTCTTGGCTTTAAGGACAGTCTCCCTCTCGAAGAAGAGGACGTATTTTTCTCTGTAATATTCGAGCGGGATCCAGTCGTAGATTTCATGGACCTGATCGGGCACGACTCCCATGGTTTTGCATTCATCTTGGTAGAGGCTGCCTTTGAGGTAAATGAGTCCATGGTCCACATCATCTTGGTAGCTCTTTCGGATGCGATCTCGAATCCAATCGACAAATACCGGGAGGCTGGTGACCGCGCGGCCCAGCACCCAATCATAGTCTTTTTTAACTTCCTCAATCCGCGTGCGGCGCAGAAGCACATTTTTTAGTTTGAGCTGCAGCGCCATACTTTTCAGGGCATTTATTTTCTTCTCAAGCGAGTCTACGAGGGTGAATTGGGCATTTGGGTATAGGATCGCTAATGGAATTCCCGGTAGGCCCCCTCCGGTGCCAACATCCAAGATGCGAGATCCGGGAGGGAAGTGAATGAATCGCTTGATCGCTAAAGCGTGCAGCAAATGGTGCTCGACGAATTGCTCGGTGTCCTTGCGCGAAATGAGGTTCACGCGTGTATTCCAATCGAGCAAGGCTTCGCCGTATGCCTGCAGTTTGCGCAGTTGTGGCAATTCGATTTCAGGGAAGTGTTTCTCGACCGAGGAAAAATCCATCGAAGGACTCTGCTGGCCTGTCAGGGAGCAGGCAAGCCGGCAATCTAAGTTAGCCTGCTGGATTCTCTGTAATCGAATTTCGAGTCCGTTCTTTACAATCACCTAACGCAATATAGGGTTTGCCGCTTATTTCTCGCTCCTAACACCATTGATGAAACAGCGAACAATTCTGCGTGAAGCCTCCGTATCTGGAAAATCTCTGCACACTGGAGAGGCGGTAACCCTCACCCTCAAACCGGCACCCGAAGATCACGGGATTGTTTTCCGTCGGGTCGATCTCTACGGCAAGCCCGAGATTAAGCCGAATATCGATCTCGTGACGGATTTGGTGCGGCAGACCACCATTGAAGAAGGCCACACTAAGCTTCATACGATTGAGCATGTTCTGTCTGCCTTGACGGGTTCGGGCATCGATAACGCAATGGTCGAACTCAATGCTTCGGAGCCTCCAATAATGGACGGTTCGGCGAAGTTTTTCGTGAACTTGATCCAGGAAGCCGAGCCGGTAGAGCAATCCAAGGATCGAAATTTCATCGAATTGAAAGAACCCGTTTCAGTGTCAATCGGAGGTTCTTCGATCATTGCACTCCCATATGACGGCTACAAAATCACGTGCACTTCAGCCGACAATCGGGGCCTGCACAGCCAGCATTTGTCCCTAGACATCGACCCAGAGACCTATACTTCGCAAATTGCCCAGAGTCGGACTTTTGTTATTTACGAGGAAATAGAGGAGTTGTTGAAGCTGGGTAAGATCCGTGGTGGTTCGCTGGATTCGGCGATTGTGCTTAAAGGGGACAAAATCATGTCCAAAGAGCCCCTCCGTTTTCCCGACGAACTCGTGCGTCACAAAATGTTGGATATCATCGGAGACCTATCGCTTCTTGGGCGTCCTCTGAAGGCTCACATCGTCGCGATTTTGCCAGGACATCGAATCAACGCGGAGCTGAGCAAAGCCATCAAGGCTCGCATCGACGGCGAAAAACAAGGTGAATCGAAACCGAAAAAACCGGCCCCGGGCACGACTGTTTTGCAGACAGAATCCGAGCTAGATATCCGACGTGTCCTCGACACTTTGCCGCATCGCTATCCCTTCATAATGATCGATCGGGTGGTCAGCTTTGATGGAGAAGATGGTCTGACCGCGATTAAAAACGTGACCATTAATGAGCCGTATTTCCAGGGTCACTACCCTGGACGTCCGGTGATGCCGGGAGTATTACAGATTGAAGCGATGGCGCAGGCTGCAGGAATATTGCTACTCAAGCGCACCACGATGCGCAACAAATTAGCATTTTTCATGAGCTGCGATAAGGTGAAGTTCAGACGTCCGGTGGAACCTGGAGATCAAATTGAGATCAAAGTGGTGCTGACGAAAATTCGTGGAGAGAAAATTGGCATTGCAGATGGAAAATGTAGCGTGGGCGGTAAGGTTGTATCCAACGCGGAGCTGATGTTCACGCTGGTTGATGCAAGTTCGGCAGACTGATTGGGCAGCCTCAGATAACTAGACTTGCACATGAGCGTAGAGATTCATCCATCCGCTATTGTTGAAAAGGGCGCTGAATTGGCTGATCGCGTGAAGATTGGAGCCTTCTGTTATATTGGCTCGGAAGTCCAGCTAGGAGCCGGTACTGAAGTCCATCATCATGCCTCCATTGAAGGCAATACCAGCCTCGGCGAGGCATGTGAGGTGTTTCCGTATGCCTATCTTGGAGGGAAGACTCAGGACCTCAAGTTTCAAGGTGGAGACCTCGGATTGACGGTGGGAGATCGGAACGTTTTCCGCGAATATGTTACGGTCCACATGTCGACCATTCCCGGAATCCGGACAACGCTCGGAAACGACAACCATTTGCTAGCTTACAGCCATATCGCGCACGATTGCACGGTAGGAGATCACATGATCATGAGTTCCAATGCGGCGCTTGGAGGTCACTGTGTTGTTGATGATCATGTTTATATCGCCTTTGCTGTGGGGGTCTTACCGTTTGTTCGAGTGGGGCGCTATGCAATCGCTGGGGCGATGGCAAAGGTCACCAAAGATCTTCCACCTTACATGATGGCTGAAGGCGCACCGGCAAGTGTCCGCACGATCAATAAAGTGCGCCTCGAGCGCTCCGGATTTTCCAAGGACGACATTGATATCGCACGAAACGTCCACCGCATACTCTACCGTTCGGGTAAGAATCGGAGCCAAGCCATTGAAGCACTTAAAAACCACCCGGAACGCGATTCCTGGTTTGTGAAGGGCATGATTAGCTTCTTGGATGTCGATTCTAAAATGGGCTGCATGTAGGCTGACGGATCCGGGGGTCTACTGAAAGCTGAGCTTGCATCTCTAAGCGTCCCGGCGAGTATGGCATGTTTCTCCCGTATCTTTATCCATGCAACAGACTCTTGATCACTCCCACATCCGTGTGGCTACGCGAAAGAGCCCCCTGGCCCTGAAGCAGACTGAGATGGCGATTGCCTACCTGTCTGACTCGATGCCTTCGGCTGAGTTTGAAGAGTTGCGCATGAGCACTTCCGGCGATCAACGCCTGGCCTGGTCGCTCGAAGTGAAGGGAGGCAAAGGTCTGTTCACCAAAGAGCTAGAGCTGGCGATGCTTGAGGGCCGGGCGGATTTGGCAATCCATAGTGCCAAGGACTTACCCACCGAAAATCCGGAAGGCTTGGTCCTCGCTGGGTTCTTACCACGGGCGGACCCTCTCGATGTTTTGGTGGTGAGGGAAGGGGTTGAGACACCGTCGAGAATCGCGACCGGATCGCCGCGCCGTCGGCATCAAGCGCAGCGGATTTTTAAGAATATCTCGTTTACGGAAATACGAGGCTCAGTGGAAACGCGCCTACGTAAGATCGCGGAAGGTGAGACGGAAGCTGAAGCGACTTTTTTGGCGGCAGCCGGTTTGGCGCGGCTGGGGATCGATTCTTTCCCAGGATTGGTTTTTCGCCCGATGACACTGGCGCAGATGGTACCTGCAGCAGGTCA